>JAFGOZ010000655.1 GCA_016926235.1 Bacteroidales bacterium
AATATACCAGATTCTCCCAAAATATCTTTATCTATACCATCTGTTAAAATAGAGAAAATTACGGATGGAATAGCTCAAACAATCCCGGCAAATCAGGAAATATCAACTAATTCCGGCCAAATGGCAACTCTTGTTATAAATAGCAAGCACCGAATGATTCTTAACGAAAATACCTCTCTCTCTATCAATCCGCATGTTTCTGAAGAAAATATTGGTTGTACTGTAAATCTAAATTATGGAAGGATTTACACGCAAGTTGAGCATGATGGTAATCCTTGTATTGTCGAAACGGCTAATGGAAAAGCAATTATAACCGGTACTACTTTTGATATCGAAGCAAACGAGTCGAAAACTACTCTTGTTGTAGCCGAAGGTAGTGTTAATTTCACCTCAGAAGTAGGGAGTGTAGATGTTGTGGCAGGTTATTCTTCGGAAATCTTCGCTAAATCAGCTCCACTTCAGCCGGTACTTTGTGATACAAAGCAATTAACAGCATGGGCAACTGGCTATGAATTGGAAACAACATTCGCAAAAATAGAAGCCATTTCAGATACTTTCGATATTTCAGACCTTTGGCTCACAGCTAATTCGGGGCCAATAAATTTAGAGAATATCAACTACGAAACATGGATTGAGCAAAAACGTGACTGGTTCGAGAGGGAGTTTCCTTCAATTTTCCAGCTTTATGATATTCTGACAGTTGAAGGAATCCAGTCTGAATATCAGGAGCTTCTATTTACATCCGGGATTCTGTGGGAATTTAAATATCCTCAAGTATCGAATAGGCAATATTCTTTTGTTACATCTGATTCACTTCTAAAAGTTGCTTCCGGATATGGTTTTGATAGAGACTGGTTGAAAAAGAAAATACCTTCGATAAACAATAGTCTTACAAATAAAACGAATTTATTAACTGAACAGGAGGCATTCCAGAAGTGGATTGAGCAATTCCGGAATGCCCGAAAGACCAACAAATCCCTTGATTCGGATATATTGCTATATTCCCTTCATGCCGGCACATACTTAGCAAATACAAGAACGCTTATATGGTTTTATATAGCAAATGAAAAAACAGACCTCATATCGGAAAACAAAGCCAATTTATTAGCTTTATTGCAGGATGAAGTAAATGAAGCGGAAAAGTTTAAAGAATATATTATCCGTCTGTTCACAATATCTGAAAATTGCCCCTGTGAAGAATTCAATGAGATAATTGAGAAGGTTATTGATAGTTTAACTGAAATAATGGAAATCGAGGGAAAGGTAAAAGAATATGAAATTGGCAAATAACATACTTCTAAGAATACTTGGGATATTATTGCTAACTGCAGCGGTTTTAAAAGGTTGGCAAATAATGAATGAACCTCTTGCTAATAATAATATCTTCTCAAGTAGATGGTATCATATCATGATTGTTGAATTTGAGCTTGCTATGGGAATATGGTTAGTCTCTGGATTATTAAAGAAAACCGCATGGTTAGTTACATTGGGTTTGTTTTCAATGTTTTCTGTAATAACTTTGTATAAAGGTATTACAGGCTATGCGTCCTGCGGCTGCTTCGGCCAGGTACATGTAAATCCCTGGATAACGCTCTTTGCAGTAGATTTGCCTGCTGTAATAGCTTTGCTTATATTCAAGCCGCAGTTTTCTTTGAAATCTATACGTTATTTACCCAAAGCATTGTTATCATTATTTATTGCATTTCTCGCATTTCCACAAAAGCGAAAATCCATAAGACTTCTCACAAATGAGTTTATTCATCCTTTACCGTCTATACCGCATTTTGCGATTACTATGTTTTTAGGTATTTTGATTCTTGGTGTAACTACGCCTATTTTAGCTCTTAATGAGCCAGCTGTTGTTACTTCTAAATATGAAGTTTTGGAACCTGAAACCTGGGTAGGTAAGGAATTACCAATTTTGGATAATATAGATATAGCTGATACATTGAAAAAAGGTATATGGCTGATTCTGCTTTATCATCATGATTGCCCTGATTGCGCCAGAGCGATTCCTGAGTATGAGAAAATTGCAAGAGATTTGGAAGGTAATGCAGATTTTATGCAGATTGCTTTAATAGCCGTACCTCCTTATGGCAGGGGACCTGTCAGTGAAAACTCGCCGTGCAAACTTGGTAAATTGAATGAAGTAAAGGAATGGTTTGTAACGACTCCGGCTGTTGCATTGCTAAAAAATGGAAAAGTTTCAAAAGCATGGGAAGAGAAAGCTCCTGATTTTGAGCAAATAATTGAGGTTTTCGCAAAAAAATGAAAAATTTTATAAAAATCGCGATTTTGTTATCAACAAAACTATTCTTTGATGCGCCTTTGTTTGATTGAAAGGAGGTGAGAGAAATGATGTTGGAATTATTGGATGATTGGTAAAAAAAGTTATAACATTTAGAAAATTTAATAAAAAACTCAATTGAATAAAGGAGATAGATATGAAGTTATTAAAGAAAATTAGTTGTTTTGTAATTGTAACAATAAGTATAGTTGCTTTTGCCATGATGCAACCTGTGAGTTCAGGCTCTGAATGGAAGACACTTTCACAAGCAGAAATGAATACTATAGCTGGAGGCATGTGCGATCAACATTGTAGTGATGCATGGTGTACCGGATGGACGTGTGATCCTTATTGGGGAAGGGCCGTAGGTGGCGGAGGAACTGGTAGAGCATGTCAAAGTTCATCAATAGCCACATATTGTGACGATGCAAGTGATGTATGGTGTCTTGATTGGTACTGGTCATGTAACGCAGGATGTACGGTTTGTTCCGGATACAAAAGCTATACTGTTGGCGATAGTTGTTTTTCTTCTGGTTCAGGTTCGTGGTAATGTCGAAGAATATTGATTTGATTTTGAAAAGGGCCTTCGAATTAATTTTCGAAGGCCCAATATTGGAGAATCAAGGGGTATGTCTTGAGCATTGTAGAAAAATATTAAGGGGATCATAATGAAAAAGGTAAATATTTTGTATGTATCTAAATTAATTAAATATATTTCTGTTTATTTGGAATATATCTTTCTTTCATTGATTATTTCATTTACATTATTAACTCTATCTGCTTCTGCGTATGAAATAGAAAATACAACCAAGGAAACAGAAGTAATATACAATTCATTTTTATATCAACGTTCATTTATTAAAAATGTATACTTTAAAGCCTATTGCGTACAGCCTCACTTTAAAGCAGAATCTTATAGTGAGGGTTTAATTAAAAGAGAGTTACCCACTAATTCTCAAACAAGTTCTATACTTGAGCAAGAATATAAACTTAGCAAAGATGGAAAATTCCTGATGACAATCAATCAGTATATATCTGATTCAAAAATCCAGAGCGTTGATACAAAAACGATAGAAAAGCTAACTAAAGAAATGGGTGCGAGACATATTAGTTTTAATGGAGAGCTTTATTACTCTTATGCAGAGAACGAATCAGGTGCTACTGGAGGAATAGGATCTATATTTGCACCAGAAAATCCTTTTGATTATACAGAACCTATGATTAAGCCGACATATTTTATGGATCAAGTATATAATGATGATATTTTGCAAATTATAAAAGAAGGGAAAGACATAACAATCACAGAAAAAAGTGACAGTATGTGGAAAATAGAATATAAAGATCCAGATTCAGAGCAATTCTATGATCTGGAGTTAGATCCAAGTCGGGATTTTATTATTACAAAGATGTCGGGATACTGGAACCGTGGGCAAGTATTCGAGAAAAATATGACGTATGGTAGTACAGAAGAAGGTTTTTACTATCTTAAAAGAGGAGTATTGTCAATCAATAATGAAATAAAATCTATAATGGAAATAGGTGAATTTGAACTTAATGGTCCGGAAGATAATTATACCCTGGAGATTCCTATTGGAACAAGAGTAACAGATCATACAAAAGGAATTCCTGCGATTTATTATCAGGGACAGCCTGGAAAAACATCGGAAGAAACGGGAGATATAAGTATTTATAGTTTAACGGATTCGATAGATCGTGTTGCATTGGAAGGTCTCGAAGATATAAAAGATAAAGGTATTGAGGAAATAAAACCTCAAATCCAAGAAATAGAACCATCGTTTATTAATTATAAGTCCAATACTCCAAATGAAACAAATATTACTGGTACGAATATTAAGAATGATAACAGAAAAATAGTAATGGAATCTGCAAAATTCAGATTTGTAGTAATAATTGTAGCAATATTTTTAATGATTAGTGGTGTATATGTTTTATTCATCTATAAAAGGGGGGGGAAAGTATGATGAATATTCATTGCAAGGTTTTTGGTGTATTCCTTTTTTTGTTAGGTATAATTCTGATGATTTTGGGGGGGGATTTTCTAAGTAAGAGTCAAAAATACGAAACTACACTTAAAACATATGTCTATAAGGACATAAGAGCTCAAGAACTTAAGGCTTTTATTGAACGAAATTGGGATTATTCAATTATACTTTCAAATGTAGCAGAAACGATTGAGAAGAAAGTCTCTTTTAGTATGGTAGAAGGTACTCCGATCAGAAAAACATTGCTGTTGCTATCAGATATATGGGGGGTGAAATTTTATTTGAAATCTCATGAAATTTATGTTTGCTTTCCAAACGAACAACCTCCCAATTATTTTTTATCTGAAGATACAGAACAAATTTATTTGCCACCTCTCCCAGTGGATATGAGTATACAATTTTCTCAGAGTAATCTTTGGTGTGGTCCCAATTGTTTGGCATTGATATCTTATGCTTTGGGACAGGTTGTATCAGTAGAAAGAGTTGCAGAACTAGCAGGTTCTGATAAAATCAAAGGAACAACTATGTCCGGACTATGTCAAGCAGCACAGTCAATTGGTCTAAAAGCTGAGGGAAGGCGAATCTCCTTAGATGTTTTAAAAAGTATTAATTATCCGGTTATTATTCATTTAAAGATTATAGACGGTCATTATGTTATTCTGAACAATTATAATAATGATGGAACATTTTCCATAATTGATTGTCCTTTAAAACTGATAATACCTGAAGAAGAGTTAGAAAAGGAATATACTGGATACGCTCTGTTCGTTTGGAAATGACATAACATTATTTTGTGCTTTTAGGAAACTTCAAAATGATTAACTATAATAAACTAATTCAAGGTACTGTACTGATTAGCTTGGTTTTAATTATGGGCTGCAAGCCTAAAGAAAAAGAAAACATGCCTAAGCTATCTATTAATAACTCGGAGCAATATTATCAAATGCAATATCCACGTGATTCGCATATCTTTAAATTCATATTAAGCAATGAAGGCTGTTCTGTTTTGAAAATTCAGAGTATAAAAAAATCCTGTGGATGCGTTTCTGTTGATTTGCCCGAGAAAGAAATATTGCCTGGAAAAAGCGAAACACTTAGTGTCACAGTATCTCAGGATCGTTATGGATTGACAAGTCAATCTGTCTTATTAACTACAAATGAACCTAATGAGTACTCATTGCATAAGATAAAAGCAACAACAGAAATACTACCAATATTTGTTTTTACCCCAAGCAGAATAGTTCAAAATTTATATACTGATGAAGAAAGCCAATGTATTATTAAGGCAACTATGAATGTCAGTGCTAAGATAGTAGGATTAAGCAAATCATCTGATTGGATTACATCCTTAAATTATAATAACGATAATAGTGAAATAATTGTAAATATTTCCACCAAATCTCTTAATAAAGGCCAATATAAAGATTCAATTATTCTCCGTACAAACCTTGAGAAAGAGAGAGAGATTTCTATTCCTGTAAATCTTATTGTTAAATCTGATGTTTGTGTAGTTCCAGATTTTGTATTCTTAGGAAACATCAAACAGGGAAATCAAAATACTCCTCGTTTTGTTACAGTATCAATATTAGGTAAATCCCCAGAAAGTATGAATATAATGATTAGTCCTAAAGATTTACTGAATTATGAGATAAAAGAAGACTTAAACTGCAGCAAAGTATATATTTCTTTGGCTGAATTGATGTATAAAGGCGAGATTGATGGAAGGATAATTATTAAAATTCCAAACTTTAAAGAGATAAATATTCCAGTTAAAGGATATGTTTATTAGACTATCGATTGGTCGAGAGTTACTATAAAAACTCAGGAAAAATACAAATTGGGATAATCGGGGGACACCTTACTAATTAATTTATAG
>JAFGOZ010000085.1 GCA_016926235.1 Bacteroidales bacterium
ACCGCCGAATTTCTCGGAGCCCTTGATTTTATTGTTATCGCGGTTCCATCAATACTGCTTAAAGGATTAATCTGGTGTCTTGGGTTTATTTACCTGGCAAAGGGTGCAAAGAAGATCTTTATTGTTACAGAATTCATCGGCAATATTACATTTATTTCGGCGAATATATTGGGGTATTATTATTACGGAATCAGAGGTTTGGGAATTTCAATGCTGCTTAGTTCCTCAATCTTTTTAATAACGCATTATCTGATCGTTCGCCATTTTTACAAATTTAGCTTCAGTTTGAGATTGGCTCTGATATTCTGGCTGCAATTAATATTTTGCATTACCGGGATGATCCTGAGTTTATTGTTCGATTATAGATCATTCGTTTTATATATTTCTCCCATCATTATCGGTAACATTGTGTACAGTGTTTACCAGATTAACAAAAGAATAGGGTTATTTAATTATTTCATAAGATGAGTATAGAATCAAATAATCCACTTGTCTCCGTTGCCGTTATCACCTATAATTCTGCCAGGTATGTACTTGAAACATTGGAAAGCGTTAAGGCGCAGACCTATGCAAATATTGAACTGATCATCAGCGATGATCACTCCAGCGATAATACTGTTTCACTTTGCCAGCTATGGATTGAAGAAAAAAGAGAAAGGTTTATCAGAACCGAGATGATCACTGTTCCGGAGAATACGGGTGTTTCGGCCAATTGCAACCGGGCTATTCAAGCAGCAAAAGGTGAATGGGTAAAGTTTATAGCAGGCGATGATGTCCTTTTACCGAATTGCATCAAAGACAACATAGATTATGTTGTAATGAATCCGGAAGCACATATCATATTCAGCCAGGTTAAAGCATATAATAAAACATTTGAAGACAAGAGTTTCACCCGTAACATACCGGGAGAATTCCCAACCAATCTGATGGATCCGGAATTCACAGCACGAGATCAATATGAATTATTGCTTTTATCAGACCGAATTACTTACACCCCATCTTATTTCTTTTATAAGCAAACTGTTTTAAATGTTGGAGGTTATGACGAAACAGATAAACTGGTCGAAGATTACCCCATGTGGTTGAAATTAACGGCAGCAGGTAAAAAATTTTATTATTTTCACAAACCAACTGTTGGTTACCGGATCCATCAGCAAGCGATAAATAATGTAGGAGTAGATGTATTATTCAAACCTTCAGAGATCAATAACTATGCAGTCCGAAAAAAAAATGCGCATCCCCATCTCCCCTGGCCCAGGGTCGCTGCGGAAACATGGAGATACCATGTTAGTGTAATTTTTAAAGTAAGTGGTATAATAAAAAACACTTCGCTCTTGCGATTTTTGTATATCCTATGTGCGCATTATCTTAACCCATTTATTTATATTCAAGCCTTTATTAGTATCACATCCAAAAAAAAATGAAATGAAACTTTCTGTAATCACGATAAACTTCAACAACGCAGCCGGTCTTCGAAAGACCATGGAAAGCTTATTCAATCAATCGTTTACTGATTATGAGTATATTATAATTGATGGAGGAAGTACGGATGATAGTGTAGATGTGATTGGGGAATATGCTGTCAGAATCAATTATTGGGTGAGTGAGGCCGATAAAGGCATTTTTAATGCAATGAATAAAGGCATTTTAAATGCTAATGGAGAATATTTGCTCTTTTTGAATTCTGGCGATTGGTTGGCAGACAACACTATTCTGGAAAAAGTATTTGCCTGTGAGCCAATAGCTGATATCATTTATGGAGACGTCCTATATATCTATCCGGAAGGAACCATCAAGTTCTATCCTTCACTAAGGGAGAATGAATTAACAATGGCTAATTTTAACCGTAATAACAGGGCTACCATTTCACATCCATCATCTTTTATTAAAAGGGAATTATTTAAGAATAACTTATATGATGAAAGTTATAAAATAATAGCGGACATTAAATTCTTCATCGAGCAAATTATTATGCAAAACGCATCAGCGCAATATATTCCTCTTGTAATTTCCAATTTTTCGGTTGATGGGCTCAGTAGCAATCCCGATAGCTGGGCGGCTACGATTAAAGAGAGAGAAAGGATATTCCATGAGTTTTTACCGGAACGTGTATTAAAAGACTACGAATTAATTTATCAATTCCGGGATTCTTCCTTATTAAAACATATGCCTTTTCTTAATAATACAACAGGATTTCAAGTAGTGGTTTCTAAAGTTGTTGGCTTCATGATTTGGGTCTATAAACTATTAAGAATGTAATTCTTTTAAAACAGATTGATTGAAACGCCTCAGTATCATCATTCCTATGTACAATGTAGCGTCCTATGTGGAGCGTTGTATCCGTAGCCTGGAGGATCAGAATATCCCAAAAGAAGACTACGAACTTATATGCATCAATGACGGATCCCCGGATAATTGCAAGGAAATTATTGAACAATTACAAACAGAATTTCCAAATATTGAACTGATAGACCAGGAAAACCAGGGGGTATCCATGGCACGAAATAATGGTATTGATAAAGCAAGAGGTAAATACCTGCTCTTCATTGATCCCGATGATTATGTAGACCCTAACTGCTTTGCCAGGGTATTATTAAATATTGAGCAGAAAAAGGCCCAGGTTTCTTTCCTGGGTTTTAGTTTCTTGAATGAAGATGGATCCTTGCGCAAAGCCAGGTTCAACCAGGATCATTCAGCTGAAGTTTATACAGGTATTGATGCATATTATATTGCCAGGGGAGATGGACAGACTGACCCTGACAGGGTGTGGGCAGTCCTGTTTCAGAGGGAATTCCTGGATAAACATGATTTACGTTTCTTAGCTGATGTACTATACCTGGAAGATGGTGAATTTATTGCCCGAATCATGTGCCTGGCAGAACGCTGTGTTTTTGACGGTAATTCCTTTTATCAGAGAACTACGCGTCCGGGATCAGCTACGCACTCCAATCTGTTTGGCTCAGAGAGGGCTTTGAATGGTTTTATCCGGGCAGCAAGAAACTTAAAGGAGTTTCAAAACGCCCATGATCTAACGAAAACCCAGAAAGATTTCCTGAATCAACCTGTTATAAAATTTATCGTACTGGCATATAATTCTTGTATAAATAAATTTTCTTTTAAAAAGTGCAGGTTCATCCGGGCTCAGCTGACAAAGAGCAACTTAACCAAATGTGAGCATGAAGGTGTCGACAAATTCTATATGGTCTATTCAAAAGCCTATAACTTTTCGCCTTTCTTATTATTGATTGTAATATTCCTCAGACAGAGATCCAGGGTATTAAGCAGGAGATGAGATCGAACCTATGTCAGCCATTATTTCCTGTAAACTAGTTTTCAAACGAATACCGCAATAACCAGTCGTTATGCATGAATCAAAAATATCCATTCTTCACCTGGCTTCGGATGAAAAATTCATCAATGCCGCAAATTATATTTTTGAAGAGGCTTTTCCCGGGTGCAACGAATTTATAATTCCCCGCGGGAAATTCAAGCGGGACCTGATCCATGTTAAAAAGCAGAAGAATGTCAGAATCGTACGCCATGGCAGAGGACTTATAAAATCATTGGCAGCCAAAACGCGGCATTATGATTGCGTCATGCTGCACGGCATTACCGGGTTCAACAGCAGCGTATTCCTGGCCGCAAAAGAAAAGCATAAGTTTGTAGGGATCTTATGGGGGGCAGAACTTTATACAGATGAGAATTTCCCCGGCAATGGCCTCTATGGCGAATTTACCGCATCATTGAATATCAGGCAGGCCGATTCATCCTTCAAAGAGAAAATCAAAAATATAATCAGGCCTTTATTATACGGTAATCCGGTCGACGCTGATGATGTTACGAAATCTGCGGCCGCCAGGCTATCCTATCTCAGTTCGTTTCACGAAGAAGAGTTTGAACTTTTCAAGGGAAAACAGCTTATTTCACCACATTGTCAATTTATTCCTTTTAATTACTACCCCCTTGAATACATAACCAAAGGATATGAACAGTCTTTTGTGAATGGGAATAATATCCTCTTAGGTAATTCTGCCACTCCCACAAATAATCATCTTGAAGCTTTCCGGAAACTTGAAGAATTTAATTTAGGCGATCGCAGGATCATTGTACCCCTCAGTTATGGGAATCGCTTTTATGCGGATCATATTCAATCAAAAGGAATTGAGTTCTTTAATGGCAATCTGAAAGCCTTGCGTGACTTTCTGCCCCTGTATGAATATACCAGTGTGATACAAAGTTGTGGGATTGTTATCATGAATCATTACAGGCAGCAGGGAATGGGAAATATAAACTTAATGTTATGGCTGGGAAGCAAGGTATATTTGAATGAATCCAATACTTATTATCAATATTTGAAAAGGATCGGGATCAGGGTCTTCTCCATTGAAAAAGAACTGGTAAAACAGAATATTCATGCACTGAGCAATTTATCAGATCCTGAAATCCTTGAGAACAGAAATATTCTAAAGAAAGTGTTGGACGAAGAAATTACAATTGACAGGCTTAAAGACAGCCTATTAAATGCGTTTATTAACCCGATTAAATAATTGATCACCTAACTGTCCATACAAATTCCGCAATAAGTTCAGATATATTACAACCAGTTGAAATTTACAGTTTTGACATGAGATTGACATTGATAGCAGGTGCCCGTCCAAATTTTATTAAAATTGCTCCTATTATTGAAGCAATAGCCAGGTACAGGGTGCAGGGTGCAGAGGGCAGGGATATTAAATACAGATTGGTACATACCGGGCAGCATTATGACCGGAAAATGAGCGATACCTTTTTCAGGGAATTGAACATCCCTGAACCAGATGTGAACCTGGGATGCGGAGGAGGAACTCAGGCTGAACAAACTGCCGCCATCATGGTGGCATTTGAAAAGGAATTGCTTGCCAATCCCGCCGACCTGGTCATGGTGGTCGGAGATGTCACCAGTACCATGGCCTGCAGCATAGTGGCCAAGAAATTACACACCAAAGTAGCGCACGTAGAAGCCGGGATCCGCTCAAATGATTTAACGATGCCGGAAGAGATCAATCGCATGGTGACCGACTGCCTGGCCGATTACTTTTTCACTACCACCCTGGATGCTGGTGAGAATCTGAAAAAACTGGGGATCCCTGAAGACAGAATATTCTTTGTGGGCAATGTGATGATCGACACACTGCTGTCCAATCAAGCCCGTTTTAAAAAACCTGCGATCTGGGACCAATTGGAATTGGAGCAAGGCAATTACCTGGTCATGACCCTCCATCGCCCTGCCAATGTTGACGAAGAAAGCAAGTTCAGAGCGCTTCTCGAAGCCATCATCAAGAATTCCAATGGCCTCCCGGTGATCTTCCCGGTCCATCCCCGCGCCGCAAAAATAATTCAGTCCCTCAGTCTCAAAGTCTCAAAGTCTCTCCATTTAATCGATCCCCTCGGCTACCTTGAATTCAACTACCTGGTCCAACATGCAAAAGCCGTGATAACGGATTCAGGCGGCATAACGGAAGAAACCACCATAATGGGTATCCCGTGCCTGACCTTACGGGACAATACTGAACGGCCTGAAACCATAACTATCGGGACCAATGAGCTGATCGGGACAAACCCGGATGGCATCAAGCCTGCCCTGGATAAACTCTTTGCAGGAAAGTGGAAGAAAGGGAGCATTCCCAATCTATGGGATGGCAAAACCGCGGAAAGAATTGTTGCCCGCCTAATTGAACTATATGGAAGTTAGGAAAAGGATACTTCTGGTTTCAAACGGTTTCTATCCTGAGATCTCCCCCCGCAGTTTCAGGGCTACGGAACTGGCAGAGGAGTTTGCCCGGCAGGGCCATGACGTTACCGTGTATACAAAAAACAGGGATTTTGACTACAGCGATTTCCTTGCAAAAAACAAGCTTACCCTGAAAATGTGGGACAGGGCACGTTTTCCCGCTGTTCCGCAATTTAAGGGAAGAATTCCAAGACTGCTGAGCCGGGGACTTACCAGGCTTCTCCTTATGATCTTTGAATACCCGGCCATTGAAGAAATGTTCAGGGTAAAGCGGGCTTTGAAAAATGAAAATGGTTACGACCTCATGATCTCGTTTGCCGTACCCTTTCCCGTTCATTGGGGGGTTGCGTGGTCGAGGACAAAAAAACACCCCATTGCCGGGGTCTGGATATCCGATTGTGGGGATCCATATATGGGAAACAGAACGGATTCTTTTAAAAAGTTGTTCTATTTCAAATATATTGAAAAATGGTGGTGCCGAAAAACGGACTGTATAAGCATTCCCGTGGAAAGTGCCCGAAGCGCATATTATGAGGAGTTTCAACCTAAAATTATTGTGATCCCGCAGGGATTAAAATTCAATAACATTGATATCAAGGATATATATGTAAAAAACGCGGTGCCGACATTTGCCTACACGGGCATGTTCATCCCCGGGATCCGTGATCCGCGGGAATTTCTTGATCACCTGGCGACACTCGACCAGGACTTTAGATTTTTTATCTATACTAAAGATAAAAACCTCTTAGAACCTTACCGGGAATCATTAAAAGGCAAGATGATCGTCCATGACTACATCCCCAGGGATGAACTTCTGAATAAACTTGCACGAATGGATTTCCTGGTCAATTTCGATAATAATTCAAGTGTGCAGATCCCAAGTAAACTTATCGACTACAAGTTGACCGGCCGGCCGGTGATCAATGTTACAAAGCGCTTCGATAAGAAAACATTCCTTGCTTTCATGAACGGCGATTACACTCATGCATACCAGATCGGGGAACTGGATCAATATGATATAAGAAACGTAGCCACACAGTTTATATCAGCGCATCCCGGCACTTCCTGATATGACCATGGATAATCAATACAATCCAACAAAACTTGAACTTCAGCAGGATGGTAAGAACATCTGGGGCTGGTTTGTCTTGTACCTGATCTGGCCTTTTGGTACATTAATGAAGTCGTTTACCTGGATCAGGACTAAAGAAGCAATGAACCTCTTCTGGCTGTTTTGTATTTATTTCGGATTTACCTTTGTTGTGCAGGAAGGCTCAAGAGCCGATTCAACAAGGGCAATAACACAGCTCCAGGAAATGCGCGCTACAGGAATAAGCATGAATGAGTTACTGGGAAGTTTCTACGCATCCGGATCAGGAGATATTGATGTTTTAGAATCATTGATCACATTTATAGTTTCCAGGTTCACAGACAACTATCGTATACTTTTTGCAGTTTACGGCCTCATTTTCGGCTATTTTTATTCAAGGAATATCTGGATCCTCATTAACAAGACCAATGGCCCAATAACACTTTTCCCCACTATACTTCTAATGGCTTTTATTGTTGTTGTCGGTATATGGGATATCAATGGATTCAGGTATTACACCGCTGTACAGATATTCATGTTTGGCACGCTTTCATTTCTGCTGGAAGGTAAGAAGAGAAAGTTATGGCTTGCGGCTGTTGCAATCCTTGTGCACTGGTCTTTCCTTATCGCTTTTACGGTATTATTAGTATACTTTTTAAGCAGAAACCAGACAAAAATTTACTTTATTCTATTCGTTGCTTCATTCTTTGTAGCGGCCCTCCATATGGATTTAATTCGCCAATGGTTTGATAGTTATGCACCCGCAATGATCCGGGAAAGCAGGTCGGGTTATCTCAGTGAAGGTTATAAAGAAGCAATCGACAGATCTTACGTGGGAGCCAATTGGTATTTAAAAGGACATTTAGAAATTATAAAATGGTTCATATTTATCAGCTTTTCTTATATTCAATTAAGGGGTATACGTAAGGTCAAAGAAAATATCCAACTTTTTAAACTGTATAATTTCTCTTTACTTTTTTACGCCATTGTAAATGTATTTAGCATTGTTCCATCGATGGGGCGATTTTATGCTGTAGCCAATATGCTTTGCCTGGCATTTTTGTTTCTGAATATCATGATGGTCCAGGGGAACTATCCAGCATTGTTAAAAAAACTGGCCCTGCCGGCCATGTTGATCTTCATCATTGTAAAATTCAGGATGGGTTTTGATTTCATGGGTTCATCCCTGCTATTGGGGAACCCGGTAACTGCCTTCTTCATTGAACATGAAACTCCATTGATCGAATTTGTAAAAAGCCTGTTGTAACAGGCTGTTCATCCAGACTTATGTCGTTCAAAACCACACTGTCACGTAATCTTTCCAATCTTCCTGGCTGGAGGACAAAAAGAAAAATCGTCGTCATTGAATCCGATGACTGGGGCAGCATTCGCATGCCGTCGGTTCAAGCTTTTGAGCTTCTTAGAAGATCTGGAGTGGAT
>JAFGOZ010000656.1 GCA_016926235.1 Bacteroidales bacterium
ACTATGATTCGTCTGATTAACTGATGGACTTTGATTTTATTTTGTTTTCTAATCATAGTATTCATTAAATCATAAAAATCATAGTTCAAGACTACTCATACCGCAACGCTTCCACCGGATTCCGCGTTGCCGCCCGCCAGCTATGCCAGCTTACTGTGAGTATAACAACTGCCCCTGCCACTGCCCCTGCCACTGCAAAAATCCACCAACTCAGCGTTGTTTTGTAGGCAAAATTCTCCAACCATTTATGCAATGCATACAAAGCAACAGGACAAGCGATAACAAAAGCAATAATTATCCAAGTAATAAAGTCCTTGTTAAGCAGGGTCATTATTTCAATTACCTGTGCTCCGTTAACCTTGCGAATTCCAATTTCCTTTGTTCGTTTAATGCTGGTTATAATAATCTGACTCAGGATCCCCATGCAGGTAAGAATAATAGCTATTACTGAGAAGAAAGTTATAGATCCGAGAAGTTTCTCTTCTTTCATATACATTGCTTCAAATTCTTTATCGTAAAATTTCAGATTCATTATTTCATATGGGAAAAACTTCTCCCATACTTTTCCGAGTTGATCGGTATACATAGCCAGGTTGGTTCCTGATAAACGTACAGATAATGAACTGGAAGCCATATCAGGATTATAAATAAGAGCTACCGGTTCAATTGAACTATAAAAGGAGCTTATATGAAAGTTTTTTATAATACCAATAATATCATATCCTTCTTCTTTGCCGCCGCCGTAGAATTTTTCTCCTTCAATATCGGTGAATTCGAATTGTTTTACAGCTTCTTCATTCACCAAGCACACATTATTTATATCGCCCTTTTGAAATTCGCGACCTTTAAGCAATTCAATGCCCATAGTGTTTAGGTAGTTGTCGCCTATTATAATGCAATTGACCAAAAAATTTCTATCCTCTTTATTCGAACGCATTTTGAGGGTTATTTTTCCAGGACCTCCAACGCTATATGCCGATTGAGCCACAAAAGGGAGCTTTTCTATTTCCTGTTGAAAGGCATCCTTATTTATTGCGTTCTTTTTCGGTAAGTCAATTCGCAATAATAAATCCTTATTGAACCCGAGGTTTGCTTTTTTCATGAAACCAATTTGTTTGGATAATCCCAGTAATGAGGCAAAAAGTGCGATTGAAACGGTCATCTGGAATGTTAAAAGCACTTTTTTACCAATAGGGTTACCCTTTCTGTTTTTTAAACCGGCAAAAAAATCTGTTATCTTATATTGGGATTGAAAATATAAAGCAACTATGCTGTTAAACATTATAAGTAGAAGCATTGTAATCAATACCACCGGTATAACCTTAGGCAGTAATTCATTTACAGATATTAATTCTTTGCCAAACAGGGTAGGAGAAAAAGGAAGTAATATGATAACAATAAGGATTGACAACACAGAAACCACAATAATTCCCAATATTGTCTCGGTAATGATATAAGATGCCAGTTGTTTGCGATTTGCACCAGTTGTTTTACTTATGCCTGTAGTGCGAAATTTTGCATATTGTTGTGATACAGAATAATTAAAATAATTAATAGCAGATAAGGACAAAACCAGTAAAGCAATTACAAGGAAAATTTTTAATAATGTAGTATTTCCCTTTGAATGACTGTCTTTAAGCGGAAGTGTGGAGAGATAAATATTATCCAGTTCAAGAAGTCTAATTTGTCCAGGTTCGTTTGGGTTAAGGTTAACATTCTTATTAATTTGATTCGTTATTTCTTCAGCACTGAAATTTTTATTTAGTTGGACGAACATACTGGTTATATTCCAACATTTATCTTCACAGGTTGTGGAAAAGCGATAATCTTTGTTTTCACCATTTAACAATATTTCAGCCTTAAAACTGGAGTTTTCAGGCAGGTCTTCAATTACAGATGTTATTGTTCCTGAAAAATTGACAAAATCGTTACCAAACGACAATGTATGCCCTATAGCGCTTTGAGAACCATACAATTTTTGCGCAAGTGATTTTGTAATTGCAAATGCCTCTTTTCTGTCGAATAGGTTTCCGGAGGTACTTTCAATAATATTTGCCGAGAAAATCCGGGAAAAACTGTTTTCAGTGCAGATGATGTTATTGATTGTGATGCTTTTTTTACTGCTTTCATCTTTGGCAATGAATTCAAAGCCGTTGAAAAAGTCCATTGGACAAATCCCACTAATTCCGGTATAGGTTGAATCAATTGCAGACAAAAAGTTATAATTCAGGTTGAAGGTATTTTTTTTGCTATCATATAATCTGTAAATGTTCTTATGATTGGCAAAGCCATTATTTACACTTTTTTCTGTATAAAAGAAAAGCATGATCATGATGAACACTGCAAAACCTATAGAAAATCCTCCAATAATCAGAAATGACTGCAGCTTGTTTTTTAGCAGGTACCTTATGGATATTTTTAAGTTGTATTTTAACATAGTCTAAAACTTTGATTAAATGATTAAATGATTGACTTTGATTATTAGGCTGAATTATAATTTGTCTGATTAAATGATAGACTGTGATTTCTTTTTTGTTTTCTACTCATAGTTTTCAATACATCTAAACTATGATTCGTCTGATTACATGATGGACTTTGATTTCTCTTTTGTTTTCTAATCATAGTATTCATTTAATCTTAAACCTTGATTCGTCTGATTAATTGATGGGCTTTGATTTCTTTTTTGTTTTCTAATCATAGTTTTCATTAAATCAGGTTAATTATGGTTCAGACTATTCATACCTCAATGCCTCCACCGGATTCCGCGTTGCCGCCCTCCAGCTCTGCCAGCTCACAGTGAGCAATGCAACAGCCACTGCCGCTGCTCCTGCCGCTGCAAATACCCACCAACTCAATTCCGTTTTATAGGCAAAGTTCTGTAGCCATTTGTGCATGGCTAACCAGGCAATGGGGCAGGCGAAAATGAAGGCAATTACGATGAGGGAAAGAAATTCTTTGTTTAACATCAAAAGAATTTCATGGGTCCGGGCTCCATTCACCCGGCGTATCCCAATCTCTTTAGTTCGTCTGCTGAGGATAAAATACGTTAATCCAAAGAGTCCCAATGATGAAATGACTATGGCCATTATTGCTGCATAACCAATAATTTTTGACCACTTTTCTTCATATAAATATCGGTTATTCAGTTGTTCGTCCCAAAAATTCATATCTAATTCTTTATGGGACAGCATATCTTTCCATGTGCTTCTAATAAGTGCTAATACCTGACTGGTTTGAGCAGGATTATATTTTATAAAAAAATATTTTGCGCTCTTTCCTATTTCCGTTTCCCCCATCAACATTAATGGTTCAATTTCCTCCTTCATTGAATCGTAATGATAATTTTTTATGATTCCTTTTATAATATAGTTACGTCCGTCCAAAGTGATGCTTTGTCCTACAGCACTATTTTGCAGGTTAAGGCTGGTACGAAGTTTTTCATTAATGATTACGTAAAGATTGGAGGAGGTAGATTCTGCGAAATTTTCTCCTTCGGATATTTTTAAACCCAATGTTGGAATATAGTCTTTATCAACTTTGAGTATTCTTGTATAGATGGATTCTCCGGCGTCGTTCAAAATGTAGTTATTCCCTCTTCCACTGACGTAATCTCTGTCTGTAACCGTGAGGCTTTCAATTGACGTGTTACTTTTTAATTTGTCAAAAAATGCAATTTTTTCAGTGTTCTCGAGATGGTATATCCTCAGATTAATTATATTTTTTGAAGAATATCCCATGTCCTTATGCTTTAAATAATTTGTTTGATGAACAACAAAAACAGTTGAAATGATCAGAATAATGGAAAGACCATACTGAAGAGTAACAAAGAGGTTGGAGGCACTAAATGGAGTGTGCGATTTTCTGTTTGTTAAACTTGCTGGTTTAATAGGACTCTTTATCAGTTTAAAAAGGGGGATAAAACTGATTGAAACCACAATGAACAACATGCAAATTAGCGTAAAAGCTGTTATTCTTGGAAAGCTTATTAAATCTAAGCTAATATTGTTGACCGCCAATTGGTTAAAAACAGGTATCAGGTAGTAACCCGAAATAGAGGCTATTACAAGCGAAATCATGGTGATAATAAGCTTTTCGGTAAGAAAGAAACTGTATACGTTACTGATTTTGGCTCCTATTATCTTCCGAATTCCCATGTCGTGCTGGTCTTTAAAAGACTGTCCTATGGACAATAAAACAAAGTTGCTGCAGGCAATAACAAGTATCAGAAATCCGATTGAAGAAAGAATAATCAGGCTGGTTTTATTGTTGGAACGTTCATAATCGGTGCTTACTCCGCTGAGGTATACATCGGAAATAGGGAGAGCAAATGGACTAAAGGCTTCAGGTGTATTTAGCAGAATATTATCACTTTTAAGTTCTTCTACCAGATTATGATAATACTCTTTTAATAAGCTTGCGACCAGAGTTTCAGCCAGTGTACCATTCTCATTCTTATTGGTTTCATAGAAAATGGTCGAGTTTCCGAACCAATTATTCGACTTGTTGAATGCTTCCTGGTATTTTAGCGGAATTAAAGCATCGAAATCAAGGCTGGAGTTTTCAGGTATGTCTTCGATTATTCCGCTTATTATGAATGGCTGATCTGCAAGGTTTTTGAAAACAACCGATTCTCCAATTAAATCCTCCCTTTTGCATTTTTTTATATAGGCAAATTTATCAGCCAGACTTGAGGTAATTACCAGTTCATTTGGATTTTTGAAAATCTCGTCCTTTGATCCGGCTACAAACTTATAGTTGAATATTTTAAAGAAATCCCGCTCTGTAATAAACAGGTTCTGTTCGAACCATTGGTTTTCAAATTTCAAGGAAGGATGATGAGCACTCCGAAAGGAAGTACTCCATTTTATCTGTGGTATCTTATTTTTTAAAGTTTCAGAGAGTTCAGGATTGAGCAAGACCGTTTTGTTTTTGGTTCCATCAGTCTTTTCTAATGAGTAATTCAATCTGTAAATCCTGTTGTCAGGGTCGTAAAACCTGTTAAAATTAATTTCCTGATGTACATACAGATATATTAACATAACGCATGTTAATGCGGTGGCTAACCCAACAATAGAAATTGTTGAGTTCATCCTGTTTTTCAAAATTCTCCGAAATGCATATTTCAGATCAATATTTTTCATATAAATGTTCTTTATGATTCATTTCTCTTTTTCTAGTAGTTAAGGATTTGCCTCATAATAAATGGATTTATATTCCTGCTTTCTTAATCATAGTCTTCATTTAATCAGCGTAACAATCTAAACTATGATTCTCATGATTAATTGATGGACTTTGATTTCTTTTCTGGTTTTCAATCATAGTTATCAGTTAATCATACTAATCAAGGTTCAAGACCCCATCCTCCAACCTGATAATCCGGTTGGCATATTTGGCGAATTCTTCGTTGTGGGTGACCTGGATGATGGTCATGCCTTCGTGATTGAGCTTCTTAAGCAACTCCATAATCATGCGGCCCTGGTCGGTGTGCAGGTTACCTGTTGGTTCATCGGCCAGCAGCAATTTCGGTTTACCTGCAATGGCTCGGGCAATGCCTATCATTTGCTGCTGTCCACCCGAAAGCTGCTGCGGGAACAAGTCGCTTTTGGCCACCATATTGAACCGGTCGAGCATGTCGGCTACAATGGCCTGACGTTCTTTGGCTTTCACGCCCCGGTATACAAGCGGTGTTTCGATGTTTTCGTAGACATTCAGCTCCTCGATAAGGTGATAAGCCTGAAAGATAAAACCGATATGACTCCGGTGGTATTCAGTTTTCTGCTTTTCCTTCAGTTTATGCACCGGCTTTTCAAGGAAGTAATATTCCCCTTCAGAGGGCTCATCGAGCAATCCGATGATGTTGAGCAGGGTAGACTTGCCGGCACCGCTGGGGCCCATGACAGATAAAAACTCGCCTTCGTGAATATCAAGGCAGATGTCTTTGAGGATAAAATTCCGCTGAAATTTGGAATCGTAGTACTTGTAAATGCTTTTTAGGGAGATCATGTCTTGAACTTTGATTTATGTGATTATTTGATTTACTATGAAAAGTCTTTAACTGTGATTAAACTGATTAAATGATGGACTGTGATTTCTTTTTTGTTTTTTAATCATAGTCTTCAATTAATCAGCGTAATCATGGTTGTGATACTTCTTATTCATTACTCGTTTAAAATCAAGGCTCTTAGCGCCGAAATTTATCAATAATCCAACTTCAAGATTATATGCTTCCAGATAGTTGATTGCCTGGGCAAGATGTACGTCTTCCAATTGTAT
>JAFGOZ010000657.1 GCA_016926235.1 Bacteroidales bacterium
GAACCTGTAATTAGAATATTAACCTATGGAAGATATATGGCAGCAACAGGATTTGCACAGGTATTAGCACTGAAAAACATACCTATGGCTATCTGTTTTCTAATCTCAAATGTGATTATTGGATTTGGGTATCCGAAAGTTGAACTGGTAAACAGAATTGCAGGAGCTGTTTTATCGATCATAGCCTACAGGATTTTGATCATGAAAAACGGGTTTTATGGAGCAGCTGTTGGAAACTCGGTATCGTATATTATAATGACGATTATAAGTAGTCTTTTTATTCTTTATAAGTTAGATCCATTTAAAAAAATCAGAAAAAGGAGTACTTGAAATACTTGTATGCGTCGTTTTGCCAAAATGAAATAATATGGATAATTAAGTAATGATGTTCAAAAAAAACATGAATCTGTTGTTATAGGCATCACCGTTGTTTGCGAGAAGAAGTTCCATATAGTGGGTCAATCTTAAAACTATCTGAAAAGCAATTATCGAATCTAATAAGAGAACAAATCTTTTAAGGGTAACTTTTCTTTCAAACTTTAAGGTATTAAAATCTGTTCAAAGGAGAAACTCTTATATATGAGCCAATGTATCTGCTAAAATGATTTTAAGCTAATCTATAAGTTATCAGCAATGCAACATATTTTATGGAGGGATAATCCTGTTCTTATGGCAATCCTGGGGTTAATACTGCTTAATTTAATGGGTTATGATATTTACTGGTGCTATTTACTTATACCCATTTTCCTGGTATTTGTTAATGACAGAACAGAGCTGGCAGAAAGGAATTTCATGGCTTTTTCTGTGTTTTCTGTCCTGTATTTCACATTTTTGTATGTAAACAATATTGATGTTTCTATTTCGCTTTTGCTTGGATATTTATTTTTTCCTCCTGTCTTTTATTTTTTGGGCAAGCTGCTTATTAAAAGGCATCCTGATAACATTCCTGTTTTCAACTTATTGATTTTTATTTGCCTTTTTTTCAGCTTTTTCCCATTTCTTGCTAACCTAAAATCAATTGCCGAGAATGGATTCATGACAGTTAGGGAGATCAAAACATTCTGGAATTTTGAGGGTGATCCTTTAAATGTAACCAACATCGGTGTTTATTTTGCCTTTAATTTGACCTTACTTCCGGTCTGCTTCATGCGCAAAGAGCTTTTCCCTAGAACAATGAACCTTTTAATAATCGCTTTATTCTTCACAGGTCTCTTTTCAATAATAAACATGAGCAACAGAACGGGACTTCTTATTGTTTTTTCTTCTCTTCTTTCCTCTGTTTTTATTGCTAATAACAAAAGGAATTTTCTTTTTATTATTTCTGTAATTTTTGGGTTGCTTGGCATATTAATGTACTTTAACCTTTTCAATGCCAGGACATGGATAGAGTACTCGCTGTACTTTGAGCGTATTTCCAAAACAAGTGTTTACGAAGAAGGTTCGCGATTTATATTGTGGAAAAACGCTATTGGCGGTTTGCTATCTTATCCCTTGGGCAATGCTGATTACGAAATTGGCTCGAGATACGCGCACAATATGTGGTTGGATGTAGGAAGAAGAGCTGGCATATTTCCAGTAATCCCTTTGATATTCATTGCACTGCTAACAGCAATAAACTTGATAAAGGTTTCATTGACAAAAAGTATTCAAGAAAATGTGAGATATCTTCTGGTTGGTTTTGGGATTGCATTTTATATAACCTTCTTTCTGGAACCAATACTTGAAGGATCTTATGTTTTTTTCTTTCTTTTCTGCTTTTATGCCGGAATTATCAATGGCATTATAGAGTATATGCAATCAGAGTGATTATAATTGAATTTAATTAAAAGGAAAAATTGCGATAAGGCTTCCTTACAGTATGTTGCATGATCTTTATAAAGATAGAGTTAAAACAATAAAAGTAATGTTCTTTTGTCCATGAAGGTATGTATTTTATCAGTTAAGTTTTTTGAAACGACATTTCCTCTGGCAAGGCATCTGGCAAAGCTTGGTCACGATATTACCTTGATATGCATTCTGCCAAAGTTCCATAGAAGAGACTTCATTATTGATTTTTCCAGTTTTGATGTCAGATCGGGATTTGATGACAGATATAATGAATTCGTATTTAATCATAATCTGACAGAATACCTTCAAAATGTCAAACTGCATTCACTCTTTTTTTCAAATCGAAAAAATAATCCTTTCAATATTTTTATTGCCAATAAACTGACTCGGTTCATCTCATCCGAAAAGTTTCAATTGGTTCATCTGATAGGAAGTTCATCGTTTATTACTTTCGTGCATTTACTATTGAGGAAAACTGCAGTTGTTCAGACTTTGCACGAGGTTACAACCCATGAGGAAAACCTCACCCTGCCATTGCACCAAAGATCTGTTCTCAATATTTTATGCAGGAGAGACATAAAACTTATATTGCATTCTTCAATATCTGAGAAACGCTTTGTCGATTACTATTCAAAATACGATTGGAAAAAATACCCTATCGAAAACAGGATTTTTAATATCCCATTTGGACTCTTTGAAACATACAAGTACTTTGACAACAACGAGGATATAGAAGAAGAAAAATCAACAGTTCTGTTCTTTGGAAGGATCCTCCCATATAAAGGAATCTGTTATCTTATTGATTCTGTTGGAAATTTACTGGAAAGAATTCCCGATATCAAATTAATCATTGCCGGAGAAGGCAAAATTGAATTAAATGAAAAACTATTACCGAACATAGAATTCATTAATAAAGTAATATCTAATGAATTACTCATTCAATTGATTAAAAGATCTACGGTTGTCAGTTGCCCGTATATAAGTGCTTCTCAAAGCGGGATACCTATGGTTGCATTTCTTTATAAAAAACCGGTTATTGCAACTGAAGTGGGAGCGTTTCCTGAAGTAATTGATCATATGAAAACCGGAATATTAGTAAAACCAAAGGATGTTGATGCACTGGCCGAAGCCATTGAAAAACTGCTGCTTAATCCTGATCTTATTAAAAAAATAAAAGCAAATATTTCCGATAAATATTCCGAAACTGATTATTCATGGAACAAAATAGCGGTGTTGACAACCAGTGTATATCAAAAAGCATATTCGGATAGCCAAACAATCAATAATTAGGAAATCTGACTATAACTAAATCATGTTCATTACATTTGCATGAATAAATTTATAATCCCAGTATGCTGCAAAATCATCAAAGAAAAATTGGGAATATTGCTGTGTTGATTACTTGCTATAACAGGAAGGAAAAAACCCTGGAATGCCTGAATCATTTATATAAAGCCAGATCTGAATATAGCAGCAATCTAATAATGGATGTCTATCTGACGGATGACGCATCTACCGACGGGACAGAAAATGAGGTTCGTAAAAGATTCCCCGACGTTAATATTATTAAAGGTAATGGAAGGCTATTCTGGTCAGGAGGAACAATAAAATCATGGGAAGAAGCTCTGAGCAAGGAAATTTATAATGGCTATTTGTTATTAAATGATGATACTGTGGTAAATGGATCTTGTTTTAATATATTGTTTAAAACTCATGAATATGCAATCAGGAAATACAACAGAGGAGCTATTTATGTGGGCAGTGTTTTTGATCCCGTAACTTTGAAACAAACATATGGAGGAAGAATAATTACAAATAAATGGACGTTTAAGTGCAACCTATTAATTCCGGACGGGGAAATCAAGGAGTGTCATCTGGGTAATGCAAATATAATGCTCGTCCACAAGAGCGTTGTCGAGGACATCGGAATATTAAGCAGGATATATACTCACGGTAAATCTGACTGGGATTATACTTTGAGAGCTTCAAGGCATGGAATCCCTGTACTGGCATGTCCGGATTTCTGTGGCTTTTGTAAGAATGATAAGATCCAGCCAGATTTGAAAAAAATGTCTCTGAAGGAAAGAATACAACATTTGAAAGATCCAAAGGGAATTGAAATCTGGGGATATATGTATTTTATGTGGAGATTCTTCCCGTTGAGAGCTCCTTTTGTTTTTCTCAATTTATTGATAAAAACCATGATCCCAGGATCATCAGACCTGGTGAATAAGCTTCTTGGGAGGAATAAGTAATATACAACAGGCATGTTCTGAGGACATAAAAGTATTTATTCTTTAATTTCCCAGTCTTAATCAATCCGTGTTTATCAGGGTACTTTATGAGAGCAAAATTGCTTATTCTTACAACATCAGTTAAGGATTATCGCGTTGACATCTTCAACCTTCTTAATGTCCGCCATGATCTAACTGTTGCATTTACTGAAGAAAAGTATAAAACAAAAACATTTCTATTTAACACTATTTATACACCAGGATTTGCAGCCGGACCTCTTTTCATCCATCATAACAACCTGAATAAACTTGCTATGGATTATGATGTAGTTATCGGCGAGTACAATGTCAGAATGTTCTCGATAATGTCACTGGCACTACGGAAAAGAAATTACAAACTTATATTTTGGGGGATCGGAGTAAGTGCAAGTTATAATAAGAAATTCGACAAGAATAAAACATGGGATAATATAAGGTTATACTTTGGCAAGAAAGCCGATGCCCTTATATTTTACAGTGATTACCCAATAAAAAGGCATATTGGTCATGGTTTGAAACCGGAACAGCTTTTTGTTGCAAACAACACTATGGCAGTCAGTGAAATTGATTTGAGTGATCAAGGGCACAAAACTGACTTATTGTTCATAGGGACTTTATATAGTCAAAAAGGGCTTGATATTTTAATTAACTCTTATTCTGAAGTATTAAGGCTAAGAAATAATGTACCGCATTTAAATATAGTAGGCTCCGGTCCTATGGGACAGGAATTAAGGAAAATCGTGGATAAGCTTAAACTGAACGAAAATATTAAGCTTCTGGGTCCTGTATATGACAAAGAGAAATTAAAAGAAATTTTCGCCAGAAGCATTGCCTGTATTTCGCCTAACCAGGCAGGATTATCTGTTCTGACAAGCATGGGACATGGGGTCCCGTTCGTTACCAGCAAGGGAGCTTTAACAGGAGGAGAGATATTTAACATTCATGATAAAGTAAATGGCATTTTATATGACGAAGGACAAGAGGATTTAACCAAAACTTTGCTCTGGATTCTCGACAATAGGGATATGATGCTCAATATGGGACTGAATGCATACGCCTTTTATATTAACAAAAGGAGACCTGAACAAATGGTTAGTTCCATATCAGATGCAGTTGAGTATGTACTGGAAGCTTAAGAATTGAGATAATATCTTTGACGCTATATCTAAAACCAGAATGGAATTAGATTTATGTCTGACAATAAAACTTAAATCTTATTACAACTCCCAGGGAAAAGCGTGTAGATATGACAAGGGGAACCTTTAATTTGGTCTAATATGAAATTATTATTCTCTCTGGAAGATTTTCCTCCTTCAGAGTTTGGAGGAATTTCATCTTCTGTATACGAGATTGTTCTCAAACTTGCAGAATATCATGATATTTTTGTACTGACGACAACTAACAGAATCAGCCCTGATTCCTCTTTGAAAATTAATTATGATAAATGGACAGCTTTTAATGGAGTAAATGTTAAGTATGTAAAAACAAATCTCCCTCTCATTTCAATTAAATATATTGTTTCAGGACTGAAAGAAATAAAAGATTCCGACCAGGTACATTTACACAGCCTGTTCTTCTTTCCCAATTACATATTTTCGTTGTATAGCGTATTCCTCAGGAAAACAACTATATGGTCAACTCATGGCGAATTATCGGATGCTGCATTAAAGATAAAGTGGCTTAAAAAAAAGTTCTACCTGCTGCTTTTAAGAATTCATAGTAAGAATATCATTTTCAGGGCTACAAGCGATATGGAATTATCACAGATTAATAAAAACATTAATACAAATAAAGTCATCGCAATTCCAAACATTTTTGATACAAAATTATCCTTCCCTCTAAGTAAGAAAAATCAGATATTATACCTGGGCAGAATTTGCCCTATCAAAAAAATTGAAAATCTGATAATTGCGTGCTCAAAATCGGAAACATTCGAAAAAGTTAAAACAATCCTGATTATTGCGGGTCCTGTTGATAAAGAGCATCAGAAATATCTTGCTAAATTACATAGTCTTATTGATAAATTGAACCTGTCGAAACGAGTTGTTTTTCCGGGTGTTCTTCATTCGCCTGATAAAGAGCGTATTATATCTCAGTCAAGATTATTATGTCTCATCTCTGATTCTGAAAGTTTTGGAGTAGCCATCCTCGAAGCACTTTCATTGGGGACACCAGTTATTGCCTCCAAGGGAACTCCATGGGAAGAAATTGAAAAATACCAGTGCGGTTTATGGATTGACAATTCACCCGCTGAAATCACTAGGGCAATTGACAAAGTTTTGACAAAAGAGGAGTCTTCCTATATGCAAATGTGTGATAATGCTAGAGCTCTGGCAAAGAATTATTCTGCCAATCATGTTATAAATCAATGGCTTGATTTGATTTCAGGAATTTATTCATTCGAAAAACTTCTTTCAAAGTAATCAGGTTGACTATTAACAGTTTTTTAGTAAAAATATGGTAAAACAGAAGGCTGACATTATTTTGCGTTCAATATTCAGAGATATAGCCCTCAGAATAATGAGCTCAATCAGCGCTCCAAAACCAGGAATACATATAATAAGTTCCCATGCCGCAGGTTTAAATTACACAACCGAAAACAAGCATATCATATACGAAGCATTCTGCGATTTTCTATTCTTTTTAAAAAAATATTGTGAATTTATCAGAATTGAAGACTCGGTAAACCAGATTCTAAACAGGACCATTACTTCTGACAGATTGATATCTTTTACATTTGACGATGGTTTTGAGGAATGTTATTCAATTATTGCTCCTGCCCTGGAAGAATTTAATACTAACGCCGCATTTTTTATAAATTGTGGATTCATTGATGGAGATGAAGCTTACAGGAAACACTACACTTCAAATATCATTGAATCACCAGGGAAATCACCTATGAATTGGGATGAATTGATTGACCTGAACAGACGAAAACACATAATTGGATCTCATACTCTTGACCATGTAAGTCTTAACTCTAAGGATTTGAACCTGATCGATTTTCAGATCTCCGAAAATAAGAGGCTGATTGAAAAACATTTGAAACAATCCTGCGATTTTTTTGCCTACCCCTTTGGCCAATACCATCATATCAGTCTTGAAGCACTTGAAATAGCAGAAAAATATCACAAATACATTTTCAGCGGCTTTAATTACAAAAGTTACTTCTCTTTTAACAATAGAATCCTTAACAGACGTCATATTGAGAGCTGGTGGCCAAAATCACATGTCAAGTACTTCCTTTCAGCATCAATAAAATATTGATCTACTTAAAGAATTGACTTAAATGAAAACCATATTCTTTTTTCTGTTATGGATACAACAGGCATCATAGTATTTGAAATGCTTAAACCTTCATTATTAAAGGATAATCCCATTCCCTACATAACAAAAAAATTATCTACTCATATATAATAAAACTTCTAAATGAGAATTCTTCATCTTTGTCTCGCTAACTTTTATATTGATAATTACTCCTATCAGGAAAACATGCTGCCAAAATACCATAAAATAATGGGTCATCATGTTTCTGTTGTTGCATCTATGGTTTCTTTTGATGAAAACGGAGATTCTTGCTTATTGAAAAACCATGGAGAAACTATCAGCCGGGAGGGCTATAAAGTTTTAAGAATTAGATATAAAAGATTCCTTTACCCAATGAATAAAATCATCAGAAGATACGAGAAAACATATACTTCAATAAAAGAGGAAAATCCTGATATAATATTCATTCATGGTTGCCAGTTTTGGGATATAAAGAAAATCATGGATTACAAAAAGAATTATGTGAATGTTAAAATCTTTGTTGATAATCATGCTGATTTTAATAATAGTGCCTCTAACTGGATTTCCAAACAGATATTGCATAAAGTTATCTGGAGACATTGTGCAAAATCAATTGAGCCTTTTACTGAAAAATTCTATGGAGTTACACCAAATCGATGTGCTATTTTAGAGGATGTATATAAAGTTGAAAAAAACAAAATTGAGTTATTATTGCTTGGAATAGATAATGAAAGAATTAATGTAGATCAGCAAAATAGCATCAGGTCCAATGTAAGAAAGATGAATAATATCCCGGAAAATGATTTCTTAATATTATCAGGAGGTAAAATTGATTTAAGAAAAAATGTTCATTAATTGATACAAGCTATAAATGAACTGGATAATGATAATATAAAACTGATATTATTCGGCAATGTAAAGTTACAAATACGATCAGATCTAATTGAATTATGCAAATCAGATAAGATAAGATACATTGGATGGATCAACCCGGATAAGATTAATAATCTCTTACAAACGGCGGACCTTGGTGTATTCCCTGGAACTCATTCCGTCATATGGGAACAAGCTGTTGGTGCAGGGCTTCCTTGTATATTTAAATATTGGGAAGGAATGGATCACGTTGATTTAGGAGGTAATTGCAGGTTTCTATATAATGACAGTGCTGCTGAAATAAAGAATACTCTTGACGAGATAATCAGGGACCATGATCAATATACAAGAATGAAAAATGTTGCCAAAAGTGATAAAAAAAGTAAATTCTCTTACAGTGTGATTGCAAGAAAAGCAATAGAATATTAATAAGCATTTTGATAAATAGGCTACGAAACGGACTTTTACAAAACAGCTGACTTTTATAATACATGAAGGAATAATAAATGAACCTGATACTAGATTTTGGTGTATAAATGAATATTTTAATTATTACTCAATATTTCTGGCCTGAGAATTTCAAGATTAATGATTTTGCAGAAAGCTTTCAAAAAAAAGGTCATAATATCACTGTTTTAACAGGCATACCAAATTATCCGGAAGGCAAGTTTTATGACGGATATGGTTTGTTTAATCCAAAAAATGAATCATATAAAAACATAAAAATAATCCGTAGCTGGCAAATATCTCGTGGGAAGGGAAATTCACTGAGACTTTTCTTGAACTACTTCTCTTTTGCTTTCTTCGCTTCATTTTCATCCTTGGCAAGATTAAAATCTGACTATGATGTCATATTTGTGTTTGAAGTATCTCCGGTAACAGTAGGAATTCCTGCATTGGTTTTGAAAAAAATCCGTAAAATTCCAATATTTTTTTGGGTTCAGGACCTTTGGCCGGAAAGTGTTTATGCTGCCGGTAACCTTAAAAAAAGATACTTTGAAAAATACCTTACAAAATTGGTTAGATATATATATTATAACTGTGACAGGATATTTGTTTCATCCAGGGGCTTTATCAAATCTATAATTGAAAAGGGAGTCGATTTAGAAAAAATTGAATATATCCCAGTTTGGGCTGAAGATGTGTTTTTCGAGAATTACAATCCGTCTGAGTTCCATAAGTTAAGCTCTATACTACCCTCACAATTCTTCAATATTGTCTTTGCAGGAAATATTGGAGAAGCTCAGGATTTTGAATCAATCATAAATGCAGTCAGCTATCTAAGGAACTATAAGGCTATTAAATGGTATATTATTGGTGATGGCAGAAAAAGAGAGTGGTTAAAAAATGAGATAGAAGCAAGAAGCCTTGGAGATAATATAGTTTTGCCAGGCAGATATCCTCTTAATACAATTCCATATTTCTACTCCAAGGCAGATGTTCTGATCCTGGCATTAAAAGATGAGTATATTTTTTCGCTTACAGTACCTGCCAAATTGCAGACCTACCTGACTTCAGGCAAGCCAATTGTTGCAATGATAAACGGAGAAGCAGCCAATATTATCAATGAATCAGGTTCTGGTTTTGCAAGTAATTCTGGAGATTATGTCAGCTTCTCGGAAAATATACTTAAAGTTTATAAGATGCCTGACGAAGAGAGAACTTTTCTTGGGGATAATGCAAAAATGTTTTACAAAAATAATTTTGATAAAGAAAAAATACTTGAGAAAGTTGAATCTTTGTTCCAAAATTATTCTGAGGGTAAATGACTTCACTTTTAATCACAGGCTCATCTGGTTTTGTTGGTAGTTATTTCATAAGCAATAATACTAGCTTCAGGATCAGACAGGCCGATTTGCTTACAAAAAAGGTTCCAGAAATAGATTTTAAAGGTACCGACTCTGTATTGCACCTGGCTGCTTTGGCGCATCAATTAAAACCCGTCGAAATTGGACAATATATATCTGTAAACAGCGACTTGTCTTTTGATTTGGCAAGCCACGCAAAAGCAATGGGTGTAAAGCATTTCGTGTTTATGAGTACTGTGAAAGTATATGGAAATTCGACAACCGGGACAATCCCCTGGGATGAATTTGCGGCTTGTTCACCAAAAGACCCGTATGGAATAAGCAAGTTACAAGCTGAAAAACGCCTGAAAAAGCTTGAGGATGATAATTTCAAGGTGGCAATAGTCCGGTCGCCAATCGTTTATGGACCAAATGTGAAAGCAAATATGCTTAATTTTATCAGGCTGGTAGATAAACTGCCTATGCTTCCTTTTGCTAGCATTCAAAACAGGAGATCAATGGTATATCTGGGTAATCTGATGGCTCTTCTGGAATTAATCATTAATAGAAGAGCAGCAGGCATTTTTCTAGCGAGTGATCCCAAACCATTGTCTACTACTTCAATCGTTGAATTAATTGCAGCGAATCTAAGAAAAAAAATTAGGCTTATTAAAACAACTGATATTGGAATTTCAATATTGCAGAAGGTAACTCCATCTATTTACGAACGTTTATGGGGGTCCCTTGAGGTAAATAATTCCGAAACCAATAAAATATTAAATTTTTATCCGCCTTTTTCTACAGAAACAGGCTTCACAGATATGATCAATTGGTACCTTTGTGATAAATCACACAGGAAAAATCTTAAATAATGACCGACAATTTATCTCAAGTCATAGTAACAGCAGCATATATTATAGTATTCATATTTTCATTTTTCCTGACTATGCTGTTCAGAGGTTGGGCAATAAGAAAATCATTACTTGATCACCCTACAGAAAGAAGTTCTCACAGCAAACCAGTCCCCCGTGGTGGTGGATTAGTTATTGTTATAACATTTTATACGGCTGTACTTGCATTCTATCTAATCGGGAAAATAGACATTACTTTGTTTTTGGGTCTTTTGCCAGGAATACCATTGGCAATAATTGGATTTCTTGATGATATTAAGAAAATCAATTGGTTAATCAGATTAGTTGCACAATTTATCTGTTCAGGCTTGGCGTTGTATTTAATTGGTGGACTGCAGCCTCTATTTGGTACTGATTATATTCTGATCTGGTCGATCATAGCAGTCATTGGATCAGTATGGTTCATTAATATTTTTAACTTCCTTGACGGAAGTGATGGGTATGCATCTATGGAAGCAATATCTATATCTATGGCTGTCTTTTTCTTCACAGGAGAGAGTGTTGCCTTGATTATTGCTTTGTCAGTTGGTGGATTTCTGTACTGGAACTGGCCAAGAGCTAAAGTCTTTTTGGGTGATTCAGGCAGTACAACTCTGGGATATATTCTTGTTATAGTTGGAGTATTTTTTCATAATACCAGTGTTTTAGATTTTCCCTTTTGGATAATAATAACAACGTTATTCTGGTTTGATGCTAGTGCAACTTTGATCCGCAGAATGTTTAATAGAGAGAATATAAGCCAACCCCACAGAAAGCATATGTATCAAAGACTGATCAGGGGAGGTTTTTCTCATCTCAGTACATTATTAATAGGATTGACAATTAATATTATTTTATTCTTGTTGTGCATCGCTGTCAAAATGAGCTTTTTCAGTGTCATCGTTGCATTAATGGTTTCGGTGTCACTCCATGTAACAGCATTTGTCATTCTTGAAAAGATCTTTCCTTATACCCCTTATGAGTGAAGACTATCAAAATAGATTTAAGGGACTTGATAGGCAATTCGATGCTTCTTATCATCCATTCACAGGTAAAAGAATCATATCGATTGATTTTAAGCATAATATTTTCTCTCAATCTTTCCCCTTCTGATAAGAACTAATCAGAAAAAGAAAATATGCAGAATACAATTATTAAATAAATAATGAACCTGGAAATAGTATATAACCATTAAAATGAAAAGAACCAAACCGGGGATTAAAATAAAATACTTTTATAAGAGCTTTATCTTTAGCGTATTGACAGTAGTTTTAGTATATCTGTTCTCAGATTATATTAATTCTGCCGAGATACCTCTCAAACCTGATCAAGTTTTTAACCTATCATGCCTTAAAGCGAAAGATCTTGTTGTTCAAGAGCTTGATTACAACGGGAATTTATGGGCTACGCGCGGTTTACTGATTTATAAGCTTGACAAAGAATCTGAAAGATTTAAGAGAATAGCACGTGTGCCGACAGGATTCTCGCTAATGTGGCTTAATAATTTCACTTGTGTCCGACATCTACTTCTGCGACATGAATGTGTCGAGCTGGTTATTTCAAAAAGAGGCGACATATGTGTTTTTGCAGCTGGTCACGTCCGATATAAAAAGAGTGATGAAAAAAAGTTCAGAAAATCACTAAAGCTTCCAAACTACGGTATCGGAATAGGACGTGGCATAATGAATGCCGGAATATTAAGTTCAAACGACAGTCTTATATTTTTAGGCGAATATTTCAGAAATGAAGAGAAAAACAATGTGGTAATTTACAGAAGTTGTAATTATGGCAAGAATTGGGATTCTGCTCATGTATTCAAGCC
>JAFGOZ010000658.1 GCA_016926235.1 Bacteroidales bacterium
CGGGTAAAAATAACCGAAGGTTATTACGACGCAAGTACGAACATAATCAGGGCAAATATATAACCTGCGTCGGAAAGCAGGGACACAGGTTATATTCGTTGATGTTTGATTCAACAAATCACGAGGACTTTGCGTGAAATTTATTACCTTTTTGGACAGCCTTAATCTATTGATTTTGTCGTTAATCAAGCCCTAACCCCAATTCTCCCACTCAACGTCTTTCGTCTATCGTCATTCGGCCATCATCTTCAAAAAAAACTTTGATTATTCCCGACAAAAGCGTATTATTGCTTCTTTTTCCATAACCTTGAAAATTAATAAACTATGAGCAAAAAGTCCTACAACATTGCCGTGTTGCCCGGAGATGGCACCGGACCCGAAGTGGTAAGAGAAGGTGTAAAAGTACTTAAAGCGGCAGCTGACAAATTTGGTTTTACGTTAAACTTCGAAAATTATAATTTTGGTGGCGATCGATACATCGCTACCGGAGAAGTGTTACCCGACAATGCCGCCGATGAACTTAGAAAGCATGATGCCATATTTTTAGGAGCTATCGGCCATCCTGATGTTAAACCCGGAATTTTGGAGAAAGGAATTTTGTTAAAACTGCGTTTTGACCTGGACCAGTATATAAACCTGCGTCCCGTGAAATTATATCCCGGTGTTCCAACTCCATTAAAAGACAAAGGACCTGAGCATATTGACTATGTTGTAGTGAGAGAAAATACCGGTGGCCTGTATACAGGTATTGGCGGTTTTACCATGAAAGGCACAAAAGATGAAGTAGCTGTTCAAAGTATGGTTTACAATCGTACACAGGTAGAGCGTTGCCTGCGCTATGCATTCGATTATACCCGCAAGAGAAACAAAAGAAAAACTTTGGCGCTTTGCGGTAAAACCAATGTATTAACTTATGTATATGACTTATGGGAACGTGCATTTCATGAAATTGGTGCAAAGGATTATCCCGATATTAAGCGTGAATACTATCACGTGGATGCAACCTGCATGTGGATGGTGAAAAATCCCGAATGGTTTGATGTTATTGTAACAGGAAATATGTTTGGAGATATCATTACTGATCTCGGTGCCATAACCCAGGGAGGAATGGGTATTGCCGCCGGAGGAAATATAAATCCGAATGGAGTGAGTATGTTTGAACCGATTGGAGGTTCTGCACCAAAATACACAGGCATGAACATTATCAATCCTCTTGCATCTATAAGTTGTGGTGGTATGATGCTGGAACACCTGGGCGAAGAAGCCGCGGCTCAGGCTATTGAAAAATCAGTGATGAATGTTACTGCCAACAAACTTAAAGATATGGGGGCCGGTAAAATGGGGTACTCTACAAGTGAGGTAGGAGACCTGGTTGCAAATGGACTTTAATATTTTTCATAAAAATATATTTCGAACGAGGCTGTGAAACTCAACAGTCTCGTTTTTTCATTCCTTACATGTTAAAAAGGGTTTTGGAATGTTTTTTGAATACTGATAAATAGAAATAATCCGTCAAGAATTTCATAAAATATCCGATGAATATTTCAATACCATTTGTTGAAGATTTCGTATAAGAATTATTATTTTTGACCGTTTTAATGTATCTCTGTTATGATAAAGAAACAATATATATGCCTGTGCCTGATTATTTTGTCAGGATTTTTTACTGTTACAGGTGCACAGGTAAACAAAGAGGTACTTGATGAGCATGAACTGAATTTAAAGTTAAACGGATTTGATAAATCACGCATTGATGATGCAGACGTAAAACTCACAGAAGCTGCCAACCTGTTTGATAAAGCTTATAATACTTACGACACCTTAAATAAATCTACCTGGCCTGATGCGAATAAAACATTAAAGGAAGCTGTGAAAATATATGATGAGGCTATAACCACGAAATATGAGATTTATGATAAATATACACAAAAGTTTCTCAAAGGATTAAGCGGTTATTATTATGATGAACTGGACAGGGCAAAGTATTACGAGAACAAAGCAAATAACTACTTCAGGTTAGCCAGGTTAAATAAGAAGCTGGTTGACCTTTCAAAAGGGTTTTATGAAGAATTTCATGAATATAATGCAGCTTATCATAACGAAATGTATGCCATATTAAACATGGGGCGAGCCCTCCGGATTTACCAGGACTGGCCTGTTCAATATGATTATGAATGGGACGATTATGTAAGACCGGCTGAAAAAGAAAATCCTTCATATAATTTAACGGAAATAGATGAAAAAAATGATACAGTAAAAGTCACGATATATGATACGGTATTGGTTATTATTGCAGATACGCTTCGCATGAATGATCCAAGGATTTCTTTCAGGGTGCAGATAGCTGCACACCGGAAACCGCTTTCAAGGCAATATTTGCGTACTTTATATAAAGGAAATGAAAAAATCTTTATGATTCAGGAAGAAGGTTGGTATAAATACTCCATAGGCTCATATTTCACAAAACTAGATGAGGCGCAACAGGTTTTAAATGCATGCAATGTAAAAGATGCTTTTATAACATGTTACCAATACGGTCAAAAGCTGGACTTTAAGGAAGCGGTGAGGCGGTATAATTTGCAGCGGTGAGATGGTCCACGAACCCCGAAGGCTCAACGAAGTTAATTGCACGAATTATTTGAGGCGGGTTGAGTTAAAAGACGAAGGAGAAGACAAAGGCAAACGCAAAGGCAAAGGCAAAGGCAGAAGCTGACCGCTGACCGCTGAAAACAATAAAACAATAAAACAATAAAACAATATACCCATGAAAACCAAAACAACACCAACCAAAAACCTGCCCGGCTTAACCAGTTACCTGTTGCCCATAGTAACAGTGCTGCTTTTCACTATGGCCGAGTGTGACAAGAACGATGGCAATGGCGACGAACCAGAAAAAGGCGATCCCCCTGTTGCCGGCTGCCAGGTGAGTACAAACAAAACATTAGTAGGATATGCCGTGAGTTTTACCGATAATTCTACCGGCGACCCCACAAGCTGGTACTGGAGCTTTGGCGACGGCAGCAGCAGCACAGAGCAAAACACTACGCATAAATATGCCGCAGCGGGCAATTACCAGGTATACCTGGCAGCAGGCAATGAGTGGGGCACCGATACCTTTGCATGGGTTTCCAAAATTAAAGTATACGATACTATAATGACCGATGCCCAAAGCAATGCGTACAAAATTATACTTATAAACAAACAGATTTGGATGGCTGAAAACCTGAAGACTTACACACCCACAAGTCTGATTTATGGAAATGACACCACCAACGAAGCCATATATGGACGCCTCTACCAGTGGGAAGAAGCATGTACCGTTTGCCCTACGGGGTGGCACTTGTCAACCGATGAAGAGTGGCAGGCGCTGGAATCTTATTTAGGAATGTCCCAGGAAGACCTGACAAAATTTGGAGAACGGGGCACCAATGAAGGGGGCAAACTGAAAGAAATAGGCACGGCATTATGGCATGAACCGAATACAGGAGCTACAAATGAAGTTGGTTTTTCCGCACTGCCTGGAGGGGATGCATATGACCCGAATACTTTTGGTGAAATAGGTCACACAGCCAATTTTTGGTGCAATTCCGCAGATTATTTTGGGGGAAGGGCATACAGGTATATTTACCATGATGAACAAATATTAAGAAGAAAACATACAACTATTCTAAATTATTATTCAGTTAGATGTTTAAAGGATTGATGATTTAAAAGATTTCATTTCATTTATATGTTAAGTAAAAGACTTATTTATTTAATATTGTTATTTATCCCTGCTACTATTGGTTGGACACAGCAAGATCTATGTTATACTTTTACTGAAATGTATTTGATGATAAACAAAGGGGGATCGGGTTGGCTGGACAGCTGGAATATTACAGCCGAATCGTATGGCGGATTGCCCGGTTTGCCGACATGTTCCATTCATGTGTTTGGCATAGTCTTTAGCGCAGTCCCGATGCATCGGGATCACAGTTAATAGTGAATCTCAGATTCACGGAATAAGAGCAAAATCTTTCAATATATCACACAATGTTTGTTCTATTTGAAAAAAAATGTTGCACGGTTGTGTAATTAATGATCAAGCGAAAGTATACTGTATGTATTTAAATACCTGGTATTATTAGCCTTAATAGCCTAATTTTTATGATGGATTTTCAGTATTATGAAAATAAATTTATAATTTTGAAAAGAAATAGTAACAATATGAACAGATTGTTAAACAGAATAACCATTGATCCTGAAATTTGCCATGGTAAACCCTGTATCAGAGGAATGAGGTGGCCGGTGGAAGTCATTATTGACATGTTAGGAGCAGGCATGACAACAGAAGAAATATTGGAAGATCATAAAGAATTAGAAAAAGAGGATATTTTAGCCAGTTTGCATTTTGCCAGGTTATGTTTATCGGGTCATACAATTAAGGATGTAGCCTAATGAAATTCCTTTGTGATGTCCATATTTCGTATAAAGTAGTTGCTTTTATAAAATCACTGGGATTTGAGGCTATTCATGTAAATGAGATACTGGATAAATCGGAAACTAAGGACTCGGATATTATCGCTTATGCCGATAAGAATGATTTCATTATAATAACCAAGGATGCTGATTTTAGGGATACCTTTTGTTAAAATCAATACCCAAAAAGCTTCTAAAGATTAATTTGGGCAAAATATCAAACCAGGAAGTTATCGATATTATCAGGGAAAACATTGAATCAATTCATTAATTAAATGCCCAATCACATTTTCTGATCGAAGTCGATAAGGAAAATATTAATGTAATTGATTTTGAATAGCCTCAGCCCGTCTTGAAATATAGGGTGCACTGCACTCCAGCAGGTCTTAATATATAAAGCAAGAGGTTTGTATTGCAAATACAAGGGATAGTAACAGGGGCATTTTGATCTGGAAGTCAGAGATTTCCTTTTATGTGCGACGAAGTGACCGTTCAGAAGGCTTTCGGAACTCAGCACTTCCGAACGCTGCGGTGCTTGTTAGACAGCCTGAAATATTGCCGAAAGTGAAAGGAATAGAAATGTTTACTTAAATAAAAACAATTTAGGCCATTTTTTTTAACTTTGTACAACATAAAGAATATTCAAATGGGGATACTTAAACTAAACGATATACAAAGGGAGATATTAAATCTCTTCTCTAATGATATTCCAAAACAGCAATGGGAAGAGGTTAAATTCATTTTAAGTACTTATTTTTCTGAAAAGATATCTGATGAAGCTGATATGTTATGGGAAAAGAACGGATGGACTGAAGAAACGATGAAACAATGGACTAATGAGCACTACAGGCGTAAAAGTAGTACTTGATACAAATATTTTTATTACTATTTTTAGCAGGAAATCTCCTGCCAGATGGATTTTTGAGAAAATCATGAAGGGAGAATTTGAACTATGTATCAGTACTGAAATTTTATTAGAATATGAAGAGATTGTGGCAGAGAAACTCTCACCAACTATTGCTGCAAACCTGCTTGATCTGGTTCTCACAACAAAATCAATAAGCCAAACAAATGTATATTTTAGTTGGGGATTAATTCAAAGCGATCCTGAGGACAACAAATTTGTTGATTGTTATATTTCTTCAGGAGCATATTGTATTGTTACTAACGATAAGCATTTTAAAGAACTGAAAGAAGAAGATTTTCCGTATGTTAAGGTACTATCACTGGAAGAATTTGAGGCTGAGTTCAAGATGCCCGGTTAATAAGAAATTTTCAGTATTGATAAATGATAAAGAGAAGCAGTATAAGCAGAATTCCCTGTTTATCGAAGTCTTCCTGAATATGTTTGCCGAAGTGATGTGTCCCGATGCATCGGGATAACTTCGTCATAGCTAAAAGTGAATCCCTGGTTCACGGAATAAGGGCGAAATTTTTCAATATCACACAATGTTTTTTATATTTGAGAAAAAAGGATATGTCGCACGGCTGCAAAATAAACGATCAGTCAAAAGCCTATTATCTGACGCTTACAATTGTTGAATGGATTGATATTTTTACACGCAAGGTTTACAGGGATATTGTTATAGACAGCCTGAAATATTGCCAGAAAGAAAAGGGTTTGGAACTATTTGCTTATGTCATTATGAGCAATCATATACATATGTTCTGCAGGTCAGCATTTGATGATCTGAGTGGATTGATACGTGATTTTAAGAAGTTTACGAGTAGTGAGATTATTAATACTATTTCAGATAAAGAAGAAAGCAGAAGCGATTGGTTGTCGAATGTATTTAAGTTTGAGGCAACAAAGCATAAGAGGAATAGTAAATATCAAATATGGCAGCAAAATAATTATCCTGAAGAAGTATATTCAAACAAGTTTATAAAACAAAAAGTAAATATAAATTGTTAAATTTGTAGTAGATAAAACATTGAAAGTTATGAAGGGCATACATTATTTAACCGATGATAATAACGAAAGAATCGCAGTCCAAATTGATTTGGTAAAGTATGGCAATTTATGGGAAGATTTTTATGACTGTTTAATTGCGGAGCAAAGAAAGGACGAAGAAACCATACCTTGGGAAAATGTAAAAAAGGCACTGAAGGACAATGGTAAACTTGATTAGCTCATGTATAAAATAATTTTCAAAAAATCAGCAGTTAAGGAAATCAATAGCCTGCCAAAGAAAGTAATGGGTAATGTGGTCACAGTTATAGATGGTTTAGCAGAAGATTCCCGTCCTGAAGGTTGTGTAAAACTGAAAGGGAAAGAAAATTTATGGAGGGTGAGATCAGGAGATTATAGAATAGTTTACACTATTGATGATAAAATAGAAATAATAGAAATAAACCGGATCCGTCACAGAAAAGATGTTTACAGATTATAACTTTCCCTGTTCGCATAGATGTTCCACCCAGCTGGCCTTGATATATAAAACACACTGCTAGCGCCGAATTGCATTCGGTGCTTTAATTCCCGTGGATTTGCAATCCACATCCCACACAAAAACCCTCCACACCCAAAAAATTCCTATATTTACCAAAAACAAAAAATGGTTATGTCAGAAAAATACAAAATAACCGATAACGACAGGCCCTACTTTCTAACCATGACCACAATAGGCTGGGTAGATATATTTACGCGCAAGGAACAAAAATTATTAGTTATTGATTCATTAAGTTATTGTCAGAAAGAGAAAGGTTTGATAATTTTTGCTTACTGCTTAATGCCAAGCCATTTGCATATGATATGCAAGGCAGATGAAGGTTTTTCATTATCAGATATTTTGCGGGATATGAAAAAGTTTACGTCGAAGGCAATTGTTGAACAGATGATGGAAGAAGCAGAGAGCCGAAGGGAATGGTTGTTGCCGATGCTTTCGAAAGAGGGAAAGAAATATACACGTGAGCAAAAATATAAAGTATGGCAAAACGGTAATCAACCGGAAATTATTTACAGCCCATCGTTTTTATATGAAAAACTTGAATATGTACATAACAACCCGGTACAGGATTTAATAGTTGAAAAACCGGAAGATTATCTGTTTAGTTCGGCCAGGAATTATGCGGGTTTGGATAATTTTTTAGATGTTGTAGTATTGGATCATAAGCCACTGATAAAAAACTGGAGGATGTGAGATGGGTGAGGTGGTTTGTATTACAAATACAAGGGCTAGTAACAAGGCACCGATTGCAAATCGGCGCCAGCAGGGCAGCAGTGGCAGTGACAGTAGCAATAACACACTCAAGTCTCAAACACTCCAACATTCCAATATTCCTCAATTCCATTGTTCCATTCCCTGAACGGATAGATATTTTCACACGCAAGGTTTACAGAGATATTATAATAGACAGCCTGAAATATTGCCAGAAAGAAAAGGGGAATAGTTAATTGAATAGAACAATCTGTATGGTTTTTTCGTTAAATTTGCAGAAGATAAAACATTGAAAATTATGAAAACAATCAGTATATCAATATCAGATTTTGAATATAATCAGTTCGGGCTAAGTACAGATAAAATGCAATTTACGGAATTACTCGATATTTTTGGAAAGGAAATGGCAAAGCAGGCTTTAAACCAATCTGTTCGTTTAGCTGAGAAATATAATTTATCAGATATGAGCATGGATGAAATAAACAAAGAGGTTAAAGCAGTTAGGGATGCAAAAAATAATAATTATCACTAATGTCTTGATCTCCGCATTGATCAATTAGAGTTATCCATATTTTATCGTTTATAATTACGTTTTTGAAAATAAAATTGAAGTTTGTTTTTCAGATGATCTATTTAAAGAATACCTGGACGTAATACACCGGCCCAAATTTGCCAAATATTCAGACTTTCTAAGAAATGCCGAATTTGTATTATGTCAAATTGAAAGAAAAGCTAAAAAATATATCCCACATATTGCCATTGATGAAATAAAAGATAAGGATGATAATATTTTATTTGAGCTTGCTTTGGAAGCAAAAGCAGACTTTATTATTACCGGAAATACCAATGATTTTATTATTTCAGATTTTAAAGGGACTAAAATTGTTACACCCAAAGAATATTGGGAAAACCATAGAAAATAAGCGGATTCGGCTGCATGTTCCATTCGTGTGTTTGGCGAAGTGTTGAGTCCCGATGCATCGGGATCACTTCGTCATAACTATTAGTGAATCTTAGATTCACGGAATTTGAACGCTATGCAACAATAAAATAAAAAAGTTATTCTTAAGAAAAAAAGATTATGTCACACGGCTGCAAAATATACGATCGATGGAAAGGAGATAAAGAGTCAGAATATATGTGGAATTTAAAGTAGCAATAGCAATGGAAGTCAACCAGTATACAATGATATTGTTGATTAAATAAAACAATCAATATATTTTTTCGTTAAATTTGTAGAAATATAGTTAACAATGAAAGATTATAAATTTACAGCTGAGATTATCCGGGATAATGAAATTAATCAATATATTGGGATTATCCCAGGTTTACCGGGAGCACACACACAGGCATCTACGTTGGATGAATTATATAAAAATCTACAGGAGGTTGTACAGTTATGTTTAGAGGAGCTTAGTGAAGAAGAATTAAAAGGACTCCCTGAATTTATTGGCTTTCAACAAATATCAATTGCGGTATGAGTTCCAAACTACCGATTGTAAAAGTCAAAATACTTGAAAAGTTGCTTCTTTCCCTTGGATTTGAAATTAAACGTCAGAAAGGGAGTCATGTTTTTTATCGTCACCCGGATGGAAGATATACAACGTTGCCACACCATGGAAATCAAGAAATTAGCCGTTCATTATTACGTCAAATTTTAAGGGAAATTGAAATAACACCGGAACAATTAATAGATGCTTTAACAAAACTATAATTATCCCGCTGGCGCTGATATGCTCACTGCTGGCGCGGTTTTGTAAACCGTGCATTGTTTTGTAAGCTAGTTCTAGATGATAACCAAACTATGGATTTACAACCGACCAACGGGAGCTCAGCGCAGCTAATCCACAACCCACACAATATAACCCACCCAAAATTTTTCTATATTTACATAACCCATATTACACCCACGCATGTCAACCAAATACAAAATAGCAGATAATGCCAGGCATTACTTTTGTAATTTAACAAATGTTAGGTGAGTGGAGTCCAGAATCCTATGCTGTGGCATAAAGGTTTTTAATATAATGAATAAGACTTTTTATTAAATTTTATATTAAAATATTGATTTTGCAACTAAATATAGTTACATTTGCATATGTCGTAAAAAGAAAAACTCATTGCCCGGTTTTTAACCTTGCCATCAGATTTTCACTATGATGAAATGGTTAAACTTTTAGGTTATTTTGGTTTTAAAGAAGTGAAAAAAGGAAAAACATAGGGTTCAAGAGTGAAGTTCATGAACCAGGAAGGGTTTCCGATATTGTTGCATAAACCTCATCCAACGGGGATTATGAAACATTATCAACTAAAACAGATTAAGGAGGTATTATGATTATGAAAAATTTAGAATACAAAGGCTACACAGGAAGTATTGAATACAGCAAAGAAGATGATTTGCTGTTCGGGAAAGTACTTGGAATCACCGGGCTTATTTCTTACGAAGGAAAGACCGGGAAGGACTTGGAGGCAGATTTTAAAGAAGCAATCGACATTTATTTAGCTGATTGTAAAAGCGAAGGAATTACTCCTGAAAAACCATTTAAAGGAAGCTTTAATGTTAGGGTATCACCTAAACTGCACCAAAAGGCAGCTTTACTGGCAATGCAAGATAAGATGTCTCTAAACAATTTTGTCGCAGAATCTATAAGGGAACGGATATTTAAAGAAACAGGAAACCAGATTTAACTTCCCGCGGGCCTTCTTACAGACATGTTCCGTGTGTTGGGCATAGTCTTTAGCGAAGTCCCGATGCATCGGGATCACTGTTATAGTGGATCTCTGATTCACGGAATAGGAATGCAAAGCAGCATTATAATAAAAAAGTTATTTTTAAGAAAAAAAGATATGTCGCACGGCTGCAAAATAAACGATCAATCGAAAACAAAGGAGTCAGGAGACAGGAATCAGAATTCAGGGAATACTAATAAAACGGCAGTAGCAGCGGCAGTAGCAGTGGCAGTAGCAGTGGCAGTAGCAGTAGCAGTAGCAGTAGCAGTAGCAGTATAGTAAGTTATGCTGATATTTACTTTCCTAGTGGCAATGTGCAGTTAAGCATGCCCAAAACACCAAAATCCAAATCCTCCGTCAACCGTCAACCGTCCATCGTCCCCCGTCCCTCGTCCCCCGTCCCTCGTCAATCATTCCATTACAACAGTTTGATTGTGAGTCTGAGAGCGAGAGTGAGAAAAGAAGATTAATGGTAAAAATAAAGTGTCTGTTTACGACCCCTCCGGCACCTCATTTTCAGCAGGCGGACTTTCAGGCAGCTTCCAGTCTTCAAAGGGTATGGGATGGGCAGGATTAAAATTTGCAGGAAAATCTATAATATATTTTGCCAGGCCGAGATTGTCATCTTGTATGCCTTTTAGGATGCAAAGCGCCAGGTTGTAGGCTCCATAATTGTTAAAGTGGGTATCGTCTGCCAATGCTTCGGGCTGGTTGGGATAGGTGTTTGCAGGATAGTGTACAAAGCCTTTCTTTGAGCCTTCCATACCCCATGCATCATAGAGTACCTTACTCATGTTGTTGAGATCAATAAGAGCTACCTCCTTTTCTTTGGCAATAGCCCGCATGGCATCCGGATAGTCACCAAGAGAGTTGTATTGTTGCCCATTTTCATCAAAACGACGGCGGCGCATAGAAGTCACAAGTACAGGTATAGCGCCTTTTTCCCTGGCTTTATCGATATACAACCGTAAATAATCGGAGTACGATTCCCAGGGGCCTATGCCTTCACCCTTTCTTTTCTGATCGTTATGGCCAAATTCGATAAAAAGGTAGTCACCGGGTTGAATTACGCTGAGTACTTTTTCCAAACGGTAGGAGTAGTAGGAGCTGTGCAATGATTCTCCTGATTCTGCATAGTTGGCTACGGCGATTCCCGGTTGGAAGAACCGCGTTATCATTTGTCCCCACGATGCCCATGGTTCGGTATACTGATCTGTTACAGTGGAATTACCTGTAAGGTAAACCACCAGCTCAGGTTTTATTTTCTCAATTTCAACGGCACATACGCAGGGATGTTCATCTGTAAATTCTATCGTCAGCTTGTTATCCCAGTTCAGGTACTTATGTTCTCTTGATTTTAGTTTTATAGACAGGGTATCATTGATCTTTGGTGTACGCACATTCACCGTAAAGGTGACTTTTTTAATTTCTCCTTTTCCGGTTTTTATTTTTTCAAGCATTAGTCTTCTGGATTCGGCCTTCACTGTGGTAAGGCTTTCACCTTCTATATCTCCCAAAGTCAGTGTGACATTGTAATTTCCTTCGGGGAGCTTTGCGGAAAAGAAGAAGGAGCCGGTGCTTGTGCAAAATTCAGATTCTATTGTATCTGTCGATTTTCGGCTTATCAGTTCAGGGATGGTATTGTAATCAAAACCATAACCAGACTCATTGGTATAAATGGTGTTTGTATCAATATTTATATAGTCTTTATCAGAATTCTTTGTCCCAAAATTAAACTTCAGGTGAATATCATTCGATTTTTCCTGTGCATTACAAGATATGGTAACAATTACTGTAAAAACGAATATCAAAGTATTTTTCATGTCCGTCCGGGTGTTTTTATTTGGGTGCATAAGATAATGAAATTTAAGTAAAAAAAGTAAAGAAGGAGCAATTTAACCGCAAAGTACGCAGAGATATTTCACAGAGGGCGCGGAGGTTTTTCCTTTGTGTCCTTTGCGCCACCTCTGTGTCCTCTGCGGTTAATCACACTCACACCCCTTCACCCACTCGCAACGTCAATCGTCATTCGTCCACCGTCAATCAAAAAAAACGGGCAGAAATCGCTTCCTACCCGCTCTAGCAACCAATTCGTTTTAGGAATCCCTGATTTATCGTATAATTATTCTACTTACGGCATGTTGTGAACCGGTTGTCAGTTCTATGATATATATTCCAGGTATGAGATCGCCTTTATTGAATGTAAAGGTATTAACACCCTGATTAAACTGATCTTTCGTAAGTACAGAGGATTTTTTTCCGATAATGTCTGTAATTGCAATGGAAACCCTTTCAGTCTTATAAAGTGTAAACTGTATATTGGCCTCATTTGCTACAGGATTAGGATAAACATGTAAATACAGATTATTTGCTGCTGTTTCAACAATCCCGGTTGACAATGTTGTGGCAGAAGCCTCGTTGGAATAGTTGGAGGATGTAGTACCACTATAAGCTCTTACGCGATAGGTATATGTTGTACCGGCAGTTAATTCCATATTGGAGTAGCTGGTCACGTTGCTTCCGACTGTGGCAATTTCTGAGTAACTTCCACCTCCGGTTTTTGCTTCAATCTTAAATCCATCTTCGGTAAGGCTGTTATCCGTCCATGAAATATTGATTTGAGAATCGGAAACAGCTATTGCAGTAAGCGCAGTAGGCGCTTCAAGCGCTACAGGTATAGTTTCGCAGTTACCGATAGCCAATGATGCAGTAGATGCTACAGCACGGATCTGGTCAAGGTTTGGACCACCTTCACCGGTAAGTGCTTCTAAACGCAACCTGTTGTTTCCTGCGGTTAACGATATACTTACAGTCGTTGAATCCCATGTAGTCCAGGCTCCGGTAGGATTAAATGAGATACTGGCTATGGCTTCTGATCCGTTTACATATAATTTCATTGCCCTGTCGCCACTGCCTCCGTGGGCAAAGCGAATGGTTATATCGCTTGTTATTGCTGTCAGTGCATCAACAGACCATTCAATATCAGAACCTGTAGTGTTTTCCAGATCAACAAAACCACTACCCAGATATCCGGTATGCTCGGTTTGTATCGATCCGTTAAATTCACATGCATCTTCAGCCTGAACAATAATGGTTGCAGCAGGATTACGCATGAAATTCGCCATAATCGTTTTATGTTCATCCATAGCAATAGCCAATGGATTTACATCACTTATGGTATCACCACTCCAGCCAATAAACTGGCAGTTAGCATCGGGCACGGGTGTGAGGGTAACCACTGTTCCGCTGTCATACATGGCTTCATCGGGACTTTTTGTAACAGATCCAGGGCCGGATGTTATAACCGTCAATATCTTTTTATCCGTTGTAAAGAGTGCATTTATGTTTTTGTTAGCATCCATTGTAATGCTGACAGGGTTTACTGTACTGGTTGTATCACCGCTCCAGCCTGCAAATTCCCAGTCGGTAGCTGGAACAGCAGTAAGTGTAACTACATCGGCACTATCGTATAAGGTTTTATCAGGGTCTTTGGTTATGCTTCCCTGGCCTGATTTATTCAGGGACAGCGTATATACCGGATCTCCTCCCAAATCAAGTTTGCCAACCCCCGCATAAGCCATTACCAAAGCCGGTATCGCGTCTGCATCATGAAGCAGATCATTGTAATCGTAGGGTATGCTTGGAGTACATGAAGGCAGGACGTGGGTGTCATCGTCAAAAAACCATGTGCAGTTATCCAGGATATTTCCTACAGTATCACCTCCTCCAAGAGTTGAGCTGTACGCAGATACCCATGGATCCTGTGTGTTTTTAAAGTAGTTGTTTTCTATAAGCACACAGGCGCCAATACGAGAATTTATAGCTGTAGATGCTATACTGTCATAATAATTATTGAAAAAGTGGCCTGTACCGCCTCTGAATAAAGGTATTCTGGAATTACAGTTTCTGAAAAAGTTATGATGCGCAGTTAACTTACGGTCGTAGGTATCACTTTCAGAACTACCACAAAGCATTGTTTTCCAACTGTCGTGCAGGTAATTCCACGAGTAGGTGAGATACTCGGCTTCATCTTTTGCATCCAGCAAGCCATCATAGTAATCTTTTTCCACATTCTGGTACTCATTATATAATTCACAATGGTCAATCCATATATGGTCTGCAGGGCCTTCAATGCTTATGCAGTCTTTATCACCTATGAGTACGTGATGTACTTTGATGTTTCGGATGATAATATTGCTGGCACGGGTAATTTTTATGCCAATACCGTTAAAATCACCACTGGTTCCCACACCTATTATGCTTATGTCATCCACATCTTTAATATCGATTTTTGTATACGACCCTGAATTTGCAGGGGTTATGGTCCCATTGATGTATATAGTCAATGGTCCAGCCTCTTTATTTTTTATTGTTTCGTATAGAGTAACACCATCTGAAATGGTTACCGGATCAGGATCACCCTGCCCGCCTGTTGTTCCTCCAGCTTCAGTAGCAAACCCTGCGAGCCTGAACATAGCTGCCTCCTGGCCCTGCAGGCATGGATACGCAAATAAAATAGTCCAAAAGAATAAGGCTGTACTGAGTTTAATTAATCGTTTTGAAGTCATTTGTTAGTAGTTTTTGATCGGTTTATATATTGAAAAACCTGCATTCAGCAAAGGTTTGAATTGCATACTTGTGGTTGGGGAAAAGTAGCTTTTCAATATGGAGCACAAAGATAGTTATCTGTATGGGAATACAAAATTTTTTAAGAAATTTTAGGAGACAAGAATCAATGTCGTTTAATTAAGAAATAGACCTGAAGGGTAGGGTGTTCAAACCCATATATTTTTTTCTATGCAGCATTTAACACCTTCCTTCTTTTAACTGCAAGATTTTCAGTTAGTTTA
>JAFGOZ010000659.1 GCA_016926235.1 Bacteroidales bacterium
GGATGAACTCCAGGTTCTGTTCTCGATTTTGTTCTCCTCAAAGATAGCCCTGGTTGTATGGTCGATGTTCTTTCTGTTCTTTCTGTCATTGGAAGTGTTGGTTCTTGTAAACAGGTTTGGAGAGGAGAAAAGTGATTATGATATGATAATATTACATCAGAAAAATACTAAAATTAACATACTAAATAGGCTGTCTGAAAAACAAACAGCGTAATTCTTTATAGCATAATTTACTATTTTAATTACTCAAAATACAATTTAATATGTCAAGACATAAAATACCAGCAAGAAGTATTTATCCTCTCAGCAAGGAAAACATACTTGCCCTGATTAAGCATCATTTCCAGGGCATCTATCCGGACTCAATCCATGATAATCAAATTAAGAAACTAACAGAATATGAATTTATACTTGGAGAACTTGAGATCCTTGCTGAGTTGGTGAGTAAACATACAGAATACCTTAAAAAGCAATTAGGCACTAAGGGATATTATGCTTCAAATATTTTATCTTACATGATTGAAATAGTATTGGTTGCCCAAGGTGTTGAAGTAAGTGCTGCTCCAAAAAGAAGAGAAATTATCAATGCACTTATTTTTAAGACAGGATTGGATAAACTCTGTGGAGAGACCAGGGTATGAGGGGTAAAGATTAAATGAAATTATGCTAGGTAAATTGAGAACATTATGAAGGGAATAATATGTTTGCCATATAGGACAAAGGAAGTCATCTACTCAGGCAACTTATTCTGGGAACCTAACAAGATCCTAGACTGGAACACAATCGTTAAGCCTGCAATACATGAACTTGAAGTACGAGGTTATTTTGCAAGTCCCTTCCCGGAAGGTGACGGAATTACTTTTAATCATGAAGGTAAAAATGGATTTGGAATGATTTCAGATATTCAAACAATTTTCAGAATACTTGATATTATAATTAGTGATAATCCTGCAAGCCATGATTTAATCGACCGTATTCCTGTTAAACAGTCATGGAGAATAAACCCTGGCGACTTTTTCTATAAGAAATGCCTTGCAATTAAAAACCAGCTAAGTGATGAGAGGTATATTACATTCATTGGCAAGCCATTGGATTCAAACCAGATTTATGCTGTAACTGTACTATCGAATGCAATTGATAGTATAGAGAATGGAGCAGCTTTTCAGAGTGCTTTAAGATTCACTTCAGTCATAAACAGGGAATTTCTTATATCCGGCCTCGTAAATTTTGACCAGATTCCGGAACCGCCGGATTAATAATGACCTAATAATGATTTTGTAGCATCATATTTAGGAATTAAATGATTATCTTGGAATTATTAAAATTAATATTGATTCTCATTAGATTGTCAATAAATGCCTGCTCAGAGATATTGAACGCGCATGCTGGTCCCGCCCTCGGGCGGGACAGATCGGCATGTTTCCCTGACTTCGGTCGGGGTGAATGGTTTCTGGTTATAGAAATTGACTGCGGAAGCATCACAAGCTGACGCTTAAACTCATTCGTAACTTCAAACCATAAACACTTAAGCCATTAGCATCGCTAATGCTAATACATACATAAAGAATATTGAGCAGGCATTTTTATAATTATGAAGCTAACTAAAGAAAACATAGAAGAGATAGGAAAGGATTTTTTTGAAATGAAATCCCGTGAAGATCTTTTAAACCTTTTAAATAAAACAAAATTTTATTTATTTGGCGATAAATCAAAACCAATACAATTAAAAATCCTGACGTATTATGCTAATCCCAACATAGCTGGTAAACGATATGTGGAATTTACAATTCCCAAGAAGTCAGGAAGTATAAGAAGAATAAATGCTCCGGTAAAAAGTCTTAAATACATTCAGATGTGCCTGAATGTGATACTTAATATTGTCTTTAAACCTTCCCCCTTTGCAATGGGTTTTGTTCCAGGAAGATCAATTGTGACAAATGCGATGATTCATCAAAATTGCAGATATGTATACAATATCGATCTAAGTGATTTCTTTCATTCAATTGAATTACATAGAGTGAAAGCCGTACTTAAGCTTAAGCCTTTTAATCTTTGTTCCGAACGTGAACCTCTTGCTTTCTTAATAGCAAATTTATGCTGTACAGAATTAGATGTAAACAGGCTTGAAAACGGAAACCAGATAGCTGTGGTAAGATCTGTCCTGCCTCAAGGTGCACCAACATCCCCTGTTTTAACAAATATTGTTGCCCAGAGACTCGATAGAAGGTTGTACGGTTTGGCAAAACGATTTAATATTAATTATTCCAGGTATGCCGATGATATAACGTTTTCTGCATCCATGAATATCTTTAAACAAAAAGGAGAATTCAATCATGAATTAACCAGAATAATAGCGAATGAAGGTTTCTCGATTAATAAAGATAAAATCAGACTGCAGGATCGATGTTTCAGACAGGAAGTAACCGGATTAATTGTAAATGAAAAAGTAAATATACGGCGGAGGTATATCAAGAATATCAGGTTATGGCTATATTATTGGGAAAGGTATGGATATGAAAAGGCCGCTCAGTATTATGAACAATACTATAGGAAAGATAAAATGTACATTAAAATAGTCCCATCGCTTGAAAAAAGTATATTAGGTAAGCTTACTTTCATTAAAATGGTTAAAGGGGATAAAGATCCTGTTTTTAGAGGATTATGGACCAGGTTTGAAACACTAGTAAAGAGATTTAAAGAATCAAAATCTGCTATGCTTGACTATAATATAATATTGGAGATACTTTTTAATCAAGGTATCACTGCTGCAATGGAGGCATATTCAAAAGTTAAATAATTTGAGATGGAGAAAGATCAGCAAAACCTAAAAAAGTTAATTCTATTTCTTGAAGACATAATTAAGCACGAAGAAAATGAATGGATGGTTCAGGATCTTTTTGAATTGGTAACAAAACATTTACCTGAAGATCAAATTTCTAATCATCCTGTGATTAAAAGGATTAATGAGTATTGTATTGAAGAAGTCATTAAATCTCAAGCTGAAGATTTTTATAAAGATTTTCCTATCGTTGAATTAAAAAATCAACTAATCGAAGACTTCATTAGTATGGAGCATCAGAGGAGAAGAAACGATTTTGAAAGATTTGGAATTTCAATGTTTCAACAAATTGAATTAATTACAAATCATTTATTCAGATCTCAAAGTTTTAGAGAGAGGCTGAAAAGGGAAAGAAAATTACCAGCCTATTTTAAGTGGAATGCACAAAAACAAAAGAACTTAAGAGGTGATGGAGCGAGTGTTGAACAAGTGTTATTAATGATGCGCGATGAAGATATAAAGAAAGGCACTAATATCTACTATGATGACAATGGATTTCCAAACTTCGAATTTTCCAGAACCAGTAAAAATAAAACATGGTCAATATTACAAATGATAAGAGCAATAATCTATTATTATTATTTAGGCGGAGAAGTAAAGCCTTTTGATATGGATGCTCCCTATGAAACATGTAAAATGCTATATAATGTCAGAAACCGGGTACACCGGGGAGGATATAATACACTTAAAGTAGAAGAAATACAGAAGAGAATTTTTGGAAATGAAAGTAAATTTTATCTACACTTTTATGGATTTTTAGAAACATTTACAACCCGAATTATAATGAATCTTTCTTCAGACAATGCTAATAATACATTAAAAAAGAAAAATCAAAAAAAAGAAAATAAGCCAGTTAAAACAACTTTGGGTGATTTTCCTGGTGCGGAGAAACTTATTGAAATAAAGCAAAAAGCATTACCTGATGAAAAAGATTAAACCTGAAAGAGAATAATTTAAAATGTTGTTGTCTTATTTTCAGAATATTATACTTACTACAGATCAGACAATTGCTCTTGAAAAGACATCTGATTTTCTAAATTCAGAAAACCAAGTGTTCATACTTAAGGGCTATGCCGGTAGTGGAAAAACAACATTAATTAAAGGAATCATTGAGTACTTTGGAGAAAATGGAATTAAATATGATTTAATGGCTCCAACCGGCAGGGCAGCTAAAGTCCTGAATCAGATAACAGGTAAAGATGCGACAACCATACATAAAGGCATCTACAGTTTTGAGGATCTGGAAGAAATCGAATACACCGAAGAAGATGGATCTGTCTCATTTATTTACTATTACAAGCTTGGGCAGAATACTGATCCTGTAGACAGGATCTATATAATTGATGAAGCATCGATGGTATCCGACATCGAGAGCAAAGGCGAATTCTTCAGGTTCGGCACCGGATACCTTCTTTCAGACCTGATGGAATTCACCAGAATCAATGAACAAGGCATCAATGCAAAAATCATTTTTGTCGGGGATCCTGCCCAGCTTCCTCCGGTGGGAATGAACTCATCTCCAGCTCTTGACGAAGATTACATGAGAAATAAATTTGGCCTGTCAGCAGAATCAGCGGAAATAAGGGAGATCAAGAGACATGCAGGTGACAGCGGTATTAAAAAAGCATCATTATGGATAAGACAATGCCTTACGAGCGGATTTTTCAACGACTTTGACCTTTCTGACAATGAGAGCGATATTACAAATATCAGTTACCCTGAATTCCTGGATTCTTATAAGGAGATCCCTCCGCGCAAGATTGTAATAACCTACAAGAACAAGACAGCTCTTGAAATAAACAATACTGTCAGACTTGATCTCTTTGGCTCCGAAATGCCTATACAGGCTGGTGATAAAATATTGATAGGAAGCAACAACTATAATCTGAAGATACTTAACGGGGAGTTCGGTGTCGTGGTCAGCTGTTCGGGTGAAACCATTGAAAGAAGTGTCATATTTTCAAAGAAGGGAGGGGAGAGGATAACGGTGAGACTGGAATGGAGGCAGGTTGAACTGTTGCTGCCGGAAAATCCCGAAGGTGACAAGACAGTCAGGGGATACATGCTGGAAAACTTCCTTACGGGCGATAATTACCTGGCGGCTGACGAACACAGGGCACTTTATGTAGATTTCAAGAACAGGCTGGAGCAGGAATGCAAATCTAAGGGGATAAAAACGCCATCCCCAAAAAGTGAAGCATTCAAAGAGGCGATCAGGAATGATCCCTTTTTCAATGCGATCCTGCTCAAATACGGTTATGCAGTTACCTGTCACAAGGCTCAGGGCGGAGAATGGGATAACGCTTTGGTCTTCTGGGACTACGGAGCAGATAATGACAGGGATAATTTCGAAAATGTTCACAGCCGTGTCGGTCGCACCAATCCCCAATTCTACAGATGGGCATATACAGCAGTCACCAGGGCATCAAAGAACCTTGTCTGCATCGAACCCCCGCGGTTCAGCTCCTTCTCTGAAATGACTTTCATACCTGCCAGGGTTTTAAAAGCCAGAAATGAGATCACCGGAGAAACTCAAGAGAAAGAAAATATTATTGTTGATAGCGCCATAATCAGTGAACTTGATAGAAACGGTCTGGCAACACAATCCATCAGACTGCAGGACCATTATATCAGAATCAGGCACGCAGTACGGAAAAAATACATTGAGATAACTAAATGGGAAAGGTTGAATTATGAGATCAGGTATAAGTTCGAAAGGGAGGGTCAGAAAGTCGGACTAAAATTCTGGATCAATGGCGAAGAACAATTCAGTGACAAATTCATGTCTTTTGATCCATGGACAAATACACCCAGACTTATTAAGGAAATAGGCACAATTCTGCAAATTCCATTGAATGCAGAGATCATAAGGGATTCAGTCGAAACAGTACAAACGAATACCGAATTTCACTGGGAAATCGACGAAAAGTACCCTTTCCTGCATGTCCTCTACGACAGAATATTTTTACTCTGTGCCGGACATGGTATGATAATTTCCGACATCAGCCATCTTGACTGGCGTGAACGGTACACCTTTGAAAGGGAAGATCAGACAGCAGTTTTTGATTTTGAATATAATGCTAAAGGATTTTTTGGGAGGGTACTGCCTCTTGAGGCAAGATGTTCAGGTCATCAACTGGTTGCAGACCTGGAAAAGATAATTTCATACCTTAAAGACTTGTGAAATGTCATTTAAAGATGTAAAAGAGCTAAGGGCACAGGGTAGTCTGGAAGAAGCATTAACATTGGCCAGGAATGATCTTAAGAATAGCCCGGATGATATCTGGTGTAAAAGATCTCTTGCATGGGTATATTATGATTACCTGAAATTGAATGCAGAACAAAAGGATTATAAGAAATTCTGCACTTACCTCGATTTGTTATCTGAATTAAATCTTCCTTCTGATGAAAAGATGATCTTTGACCAGGTTTTATGGCAGGTTGGCAAGATTGTTAATTCTCTGCGGATTTCTGAGATACTTCCTGAAGATTATGATAATTATAAAAATGAGAATGGTTCAATTTCATTGGGTAATACAGATAGGATACTTTATAATTACAGGTCAACTATTCTTGCGAAAATTAAATCATTCAATTTTACTATACCGTCAGAATCATATTCATTTTTGCTTAAAATGTATATGAAAAATAGCAGCTGGCTTAATAAAAATGAATACCTCGATTTCGCTGACTGGTGGAACTTTGAAAATTTCATAGCAGCTGACTATGAAAAACGAAAGACTGAAGATGGGAAACCCTATATTTCATTAGCTGAACAGGCATATATTAATTATGCCAAACACTTGTTAGTGGATTCTGTTAATGAACAAACTGAGCAAAAAGAGTATGATATACCCAGAATACAGGCATTCCTCCAAAAACTTGATAACGTTATTGAAACACATCCTGAATGGGAATATCCGCTTTACTTTAAAGCAAAATTATTCTTCGCATTAAACAAGCGGGAGGAAGTCAGGGATTTCATAACTCCATTTGCTAAAAGAAAAAGAAATGAGTTTTGGGTATGGGATTTATTAGCAGATACTTATACCGGGGATGGTGAAAAAAAACTTGCCTGTCTTTGTAAATCATTAAGTTGTGATGCGCAACCACAGATGACCGTTAACGTACATAATAAGCTTGAGCAACTACTTATGGAAAAGGGATTTATTAATGAAGCAGATAATGAAGCTGAAATTATTAAAGCAATTAAATCTGTGAAATGGCCTTCAAAATTTGGATTTAAGTCAGCAGATGAGGAGGGAATACAAGAAAGACCTTCAAAAAGCGATATAAAAATTGATAATCCTAATCTTGATTTTTATAAAAAATATACTGCAATTGCTGAAGAGTTTCTGTTTACAGGTATACCTGAGGAAATAGCAGCAGTTGAGTTTGTGAACAGGAATAAGAAAATCCTTAACTTCGTAATAAGCAAAGAAAAATCAGGTTTCTTCAAGTATGACAGGTATTTAAAAGATATACAAATTGGCGACAGACTTCTTGTTAGACTGGATGGTTCAGGTGTTAATAAGTTTTATAAACCATTGACTGTCGAAAAAACTGAAAAAAATGTCAGTGAAGAAATAATGAAAGGATTTACTGGAAAACTGATTAAAAAAGAAACTCAATCATTCGGATTTGTTGGGGATATTTTTATTGAACCAGGATTACTAAAAAATTATAAACTTATTGATGGAGATGGAGTTACAGGAGAAGCAATAGTTTCATTTAATAAAAAAAAGAGTATATGGGGCTGGAAAGCAATCAGGATAGATTTAGAAAGACGATAAACTAATTTTGCAATATTATTTTATCACATTATTTCTTCCTTTCTATTTCATCCTTCAAACTTATGATCTGATCTTCAAGTTCTTCAATTTTCAAATTTAACTCTTCAATTTTTTCCTGGCGTTCTATTGCATCCCATGATTTAATCGAACCATATTTTTTAAGAAAAGCCACGAGGTCTTTTATCCTATCTTCTTTGAAATTTCCTGTGAAGATACGTTGTCGAATCTTTCCATAACCATCTTCAATATAGGACGTTATTGCATTTGATTTATTTGCTTCATCTTGTATATGCCTTGCTTCAAGTTTAAATTCTGCCATCCTACAGCTTTCTATATTACCATCGTAGATTTCATACTTATTTAACTCATTGAATTTGTTTAAATTCGCATAAGGAATACATTTTATCCAATACTTGATCTTTTTTGCATCTTTAATGTCTGGAGTATCATGTTCCGATATTTCCAGTTTCTTAGTCACTTTTATCCATTTTTCCATTTTATGATTATTTTATTATTTAATCAGAATGTTAAGAATCACCCGGCCACCCTTTCCGCATTACCGTTTATCCCGTCAATGATCGATATTATATTTCCTACCTGTTCATCAGAAAATACACCAAATACACCCTTGTCGTTTATGTCGGTGAAGGGAGGCTGAACAAGCAGCGCTTTCTCAATGACACCGTTTACTGACAGGTGTTCAATAATTATGTCAATGAATTTTATTTGTGTGGCCGTCATAGGTGCTGCCTTCATATACTCTGAGAACTCTTGCCGGGCTGCCGATGATTCCAAACCAACCAAACTCCTTACAAACCATGATACAGGATGCTCCTGCCCAAATGCTTTCCTGAACTTATCTTTTGTTCCGAGGTGTCCCTGTTCAAATATCAGCCTTTCAAGCTCTTCAAGTTCTTCGGTTGTTATGGCTTTGTTTGTCCTGAGTTTGGAGATAGTGATATGTTTTGCATGTTCCTTCAGAAAACTTTCAACTTTTAGCTTGTAAGCTTCCATATCGCCATATCCTGATATCGGTTCTGCACCTGTGATGTCATCAGGCTCAAGTTCATCTTCGAAATCAGAGTAGTAGATGCTGCCTGTGGCTCCTTCAGCATAAACTGCCAGGTCACGGAGAGCAATTCTTATCTCCTCAAGTTCCGGCAGGTCAATTCTCCTGACATATTCAATGTCTGCCAATGGCCTTATGATGTCTTCCTTAAGTGCAATATATCTTATATTCATTTTCTTCAGGAGTTCCTCTGCAATATGCACAAGGTCGTTTGTAAGTCTTGGTTCACCGGGCAGCTTTTCAAATTTTGCCAGCATCAGGTTGATTATCAGCAAATCGAACCTTCTTGCTGCTTCATCTCCCTCTACAGGCGGGAGAATAGGAGCGAGAGTCTCACTTATTTCCTCTGCATCCTGTTCATTAAGATTTGCCAGTCTTTCCCTGTTCCTGTACAGGTGAAGCTGACGAAGATATGGCCTGGCTGAAAAACTCTCAGTATCGATCCTCGAAAGCTCTATCTGAAGCTGATTAAGAAGTATTTCCCTGAATCGGGTATATCTTTCAAACAACTCCAGCGGTGCATTCCTTATTGACTGGTTAAGCTTCAACCTCCTGTTGAATATCCTCTGACTGATACTCTCGGCGATCCCCGGTTCTTCCTTGCTTATGGTTGTTTCGAAGAAAGCGAAATTGTCGCATACATCGAAAATGAAGAAGTTCTTTTTATCCTTTCCCGGACCAAAAAGATCGGGACACAACCTTGTGCCTCTTCCTATCATCTGCCAGAACTTGGAGTGAGACCTTACCGGTTTGAAGAAAACAAGGTTTACAATCTCAGGAATATCTATACCGGTGTCGAGCATATCAACCGATACGGCAATTTGCGGTAATTTCCTGCTGTCGGAAAACCTGTCAATGAGGTCGAGCGCATAATCGGCATAGTTGTCAATTACTTCAAGGAATGAACCTCCTAAACCCGGGAATTCATTGTAAAACAGGGTCTGGATGAATTCAGCATGCCTGTGATTCTTTGCGAATATTATGGTCTTGCCGAGCTTGTCGCCCCCTTCAACCTTTTGTCCGTTTTTGAGGAGATGATCGATAACCTTTCTCACAGTATCTGCATTGAAGAGCCAGCTGTTAAGGGCTGTTGAACCTATTACCTCAGGCATTGTTTCAGTAACATCGTCATAAAACATTTCTTCATACTCTGCTTTTTCCTCTTCTGATAAATCGTGGTATTTTACACCTTCAAGAGTAAATTTTGTCGGAACCCTCATTTCAACCGGCGAAACCAATACTTTGTCCTTGACAGCCCGATCAAGTTCATAATAATAAGTGGGTTCTCTTCTCGGAAGATCAAACAGTCGGTATGTATCCCTGTCGACTTCATCTTTGGGAGTAGCCGTCAAACCAACCAACATAGAATCAAAATACTCAAAAATTGCTTTATATTTCTGGTATACCGATCTGTGAGCTTCATCGATTATGATAAGATCGAAATGCCCGATGGTATAGAATCGTCCCTCCTCAGTCTTTGCTGAATCAATCAGGTTCATTATGGTAGGGTAGGTGGAAAGCACTATCCTGTTACCCTTATCTTCCTTATTCCTGGTAAGATCAACAGTTGAAAGTGAAGGCAGGTGATCCTTGAAGGCATTCTGTGCCTGCCTTACAAGAGCATTTCTGTCGGCAAGGAACAGCACTCTTGATACCCACCCTGCCTTGACCAATAAATCAACAAGGGCAATTGCCGTACGTGTTTTTCCCGTTCCGGTTGCCATAACAAGAAGCGATTTCCTGTAGCTTCCCGTGAAACCAGAAGGTGTTTTATCGGCACAGAAGTGTTCCGTTACTCTCCTCACTGCTTCTTCCTGGTAATACCTGCCTGAAATGGTCTTGTTTACAGGTACTGTTCTTATGTCTTCCCTTGAATTCCTGCGATTTATCAGAATTTGCAGTTCTTCGCGGGAATAGAATCCGCTTACTTTTCTTGGAGAATAAAACTTATCGTCCCAGATCCTTGTTTCATATCCGTTGGTATAAAATATCACCGGCCGCTGGCCTGTTATTTTCTCAAGACAGTCTGCATAGAGCTCTGCCTGGTGCTTGCCTTTTTCGGGACTGTAAATGGTTTTCTTGGCTTCGATAACAGCAAGCGGAAGCCCGTTCTCACCCCACATCACATAATCGGCATAACCTTCTCCCGACTCCCCCGGCATACCGGTTACAGGATATTCTCTCACGCACTGGTTTTTGTGACCTGTATTATTATGTATTTTCCATCCGGCATCCTGTATGTTGATATCAATCAGCAATATCCGCGTTTCTGCTTCACTGAATGAAATTGTTTCAGGAACAGCGGAAGCCTTGATACGCTGGCTTATCCTAAGGGCAAGAGCTTCATTCTTTTTCTTTTCCTTATCGATAACAAACCGCTTTTCAGACAATTCTTTCTCCCTGCCTGCTAGTTCTGCAATCTTATCCTGTGCTGAATTCTTTTCTTCCGATATGGTAAATCCTGCCCATGGAGTTTCAGAGAGGTAAGATGTATTGAATCTGAGCTTACCTGTTTCTTCCCTGCCATAAGCAGAAGAAAAGAACCTGAGGAAATCATACAGGATAAGCAATGACTGTTTTGACTGGTTCGGGGCTATCTCCCTGCCATGTGCCGCAAAGTTACCTATCTTCCTTACAAGGTGGACAGACTCCCTGACTTTTCCGGGAATCCTGTTACTGAAGTTCCAGTCTTTCATCAGTGATGCAAGGGAGGTATCGAATGGCATCTTAAGTCCCGGGTCGTTGCTGAACATCCACTGGGCAGCCAGCTCGAGTGCGATCCTCGACTGTATTGCAGATAAAGAAGGTTCCGTAAGACATAATCTTTCTGCCTTTTCAGCTGACCTGTAAATGTCGGGCCATTCGGTATACAGGAATTGAAAATTGGATGCCATCGCAGATGATGTTCTTTATCAGGATTTTAAAGGTACTATAAAAGATTGATTTTTTCAATTTATTATGACCACAATTTAATCGCAGGTAATAATTTGTCGTAATCTTGTTTCAATTTTATTCCAGTTCATATTCAGGTTAATAGTCCTGATGAGAATGTCATGATTTTCATACCGGAAATTAAGATCATAATCCCGGTCAATAGTGGGGTATAATAATATACCTGATGCATTCAGATTCCTTTCAGAAACACCCTGCTGGTTAAGGAGGTAACTGAACAGTTGGTAAAGATTTGCGGATTTTACTTTTTTCCTTTCATATCTCTCCGAAAGCGTTTCCTGGTAATACTTGGTATCAATAATTATTTTCCTGTCCTTATTTTCAAGTGTTATATCAGTGAGCATCCCCGGTATATATTCCGCATGCGACGGATCATCGAATAAAAACTGCCACGATATGGATTCTCGTCTCACTGTAAAACGGCCCCTGTATTCGATACGGTAAAAATTAAACACAAAACTTTCAAAGAGCCTGTACATTTTAATGTCATCTCGGCTAAAATCAGTAAAATTCCATTTTCCTTTTTCCTCCGAAGGAAGTAAGCTGTCATTTATCAGTTCACAGATATTCATTATAAAATGATAAAAGCGATTATTCCTGTCAAACCGCAACAGCTTAAAAACAGATTTATTGATTTCAATCTGCCTTATTTCAGGAAACATGCTTATCAGGTTTCTGATATCTTCTTTAAGGTTCCTTTCGAGCTGCCTGACAAACATTAATTTACGTAAAGTAGTTACCAGTATCCTGTTCATAAGGATATCAGGTGAGAATTCGTCATAAAAGCATTTAGTCCTGTGCTTATGGATAATATTGGATTTAATTGTGTCACTTACCAACAGCTTACCTTTGATACCGGCAAACTCTTCCACCTTTTCCACATAACTCTGTTCCAGTCCCCTTTTTAATACGAGACGTGTGGAATTGATAAGTACTTTCGCAAGAAGATCGATAAGCCTTGTTATGCCTTCAGTGGAAACATTTACCCGGTTCTTTTCTTCAAGAAGATTCCACGAATAACTAAGGAGATAATATATATTCTCTATCGGAATAGTCATTTCAGATTTCCAGGATCTTTATCATATCATTAACAGTCTGCGTATCATCAAACCATATTTCCTCAAGCAGAGGTCTTATTTCAAATCTTAATACTTCATTATACCATTCTTTTTCATCTTTAATTCTGTCATAGGTACAGAAATAACTATGGCCAAGCTGAAATCCTGTTCCGAGATTAATATCTTCTGAGATTGTTTTATTGACTTTCGGAACATTTAAAGCTATAAATGAAGCCAGCTTCTCAGAATGGCCTTTTTCTCTGAGAAAATTCAGAAATTGGGTGCCAAATTCAGGTACAAGGTTTATAAAGGCAAACCTTCTTCGTAATGCATAATCGACTATTGCCAGAGATCTGTCGGCTGTATTCATAGTGCCTATTATATACAAATTTTCAGGAACAAAGAATGTCTCGGCTTCGTCTTCAGCATAAGTAAGTTTAACAGCATATTTATCCTTTCTTTTATCAGGTTCGATAAGCATCATAAGTTCACCAAATATTTTACTCAGGTTACCCCTGTTTAGTTCATCAATTATGAAAAAGAACTGACGGTCGGGATGTGCATGAGCCTGCTGACAAAACGTAAAGAATATCCCGTTTTTTACTGTAATTCCTTTAGTTGTCATTCTCAAACCCTGGATAAAATCCTCATAGCTGTACGACTGGTGAAACTGGACCATCTGGATCTGTGCATCATTCTGTTTTCCGAGAATCTGGTATGCGATTTTACGAGCCAGGAATGTTTTACCGACTCCGGGAGGACCCTGGAGAATTATATTTTTCTTTCTTAAAAGGAGCTCTTTTATCCTTATGAATTCTGTATCGCTTAAAAACGGCTTATCCGGATCATCCCTATAGGAATAGGGTTTTATATCTCCCGGAAATTGGATCTGTTCCTGTTCAATTACTTTATTATCAATAGTTTCCCGGATAATATCAAATTCTTCCTCGGTAAGTTTGAAGAGACTGCCCTGATTGTTAATAAAGACTTCACAGCCGGCAAGGGACGGATTATTCTGTAATTCATTCCAGTGAACTGGGATATCAAGTTTTTCAAGAAGCATGAACTCAATCACTTCACCTTCCCCGGGTGTCTGATGGATTGATTTGGTAATTTCAAACAGGGCCTTTACCTGTTTTGTTGGTGTACTTTCATAACCTATGACCAGATCTCCCTGCTTAACAGTTTCAAAGTACTTATAAATCCGGCGTTTATTACCTCTAACATTATGAGTGGTATATGTCTGTTTGTCACCTTCATTATATGAACTTATCTTCCAGATCGCCGGGTTGGCATTTAGCCACCAGTAATTTTTTACTTCTGCTTCCTCAATTGTTTCTCCCGGTTCCTCAGTAGGTGGTTCCTGAGCCTGCACAGGTTCCTTATACTGTAATTCATATTTATCAAACAGATCTCTTAATTCAGGGTATAGTCTAGCATACTCACTTAATATAAACTCTCCAACAAGAGTAGGACTAAAGGTGTCCGGACGGAAAAGAGTTTTATATCCTTTAATAGAATCTGATTTATAGTGATATACTTTTTCTGTTATCCATTCAACATTACGCTGGTGCTTATATTCTTCTTCGGGTGTGGAATCAAATAAATAGTTACTTTTTATAATCCCTATTCCAATGCAGGTACTTACCCCTTTTGCAGCAAAAACTACATCACCGGTATTTGCGGACTTCAAAAGCCAGAGATTCCATGTCTGGTTGGATGGTGAATCCGGATCAAGTCCGGCCATGATATTAATATCTTTCCATGATTTGACAGAAGATATATTTCCCAGGTTCAGATGCTGCATACTCAGTGCAATAACCCCTTCTTCCTTAAATCTCGGCCATTCATATGCCTGTTCACCCGGTGAAAATTTGAAGTAATTTCTCAGAGAATTGTTTAGTCTTATTATTTCTTCCTTATGTTTTTGCAGTATTGATAGTAATTCTGAATAATCCTTAGCGTTTGATACTATGTTGGATGTTTTATTCCTTACAGCTGAACCAGCCACCCGTCCTGCTTCGATTTTTCCCCCTATACTAACAAAAAACTGGTATGCATCCTGGTGAGAATTTTTGATTGTGGGGTATATTGCTATCCAACATCGGGTTTCTCCAAAATTTGACGGTCCGTAAAAGTTAACTGTATGAAAAGTATAATCATCAACTCCGAGGTCGCTGATCAGTTTTTCAGCGATCTGGTTAAGATATAAATTCACGGTTTCCTTGATTTTCCCCCGGAAGAATACCGTGTGAAACACTCTCCACGGATTCTGCCAGTTTGTAAAAATGCCGCGTTTAGGGGTATGAAAATCATCGAGTTCATTTAAAATACGGGTATTAAAATAAGAGAAGTAAGACCTGTCCTTTGTGCGGATTTTTTCTTTCGTTATTTCCGTATGGTTATCATCCACTTCCTCCCCATCAAGTATTTGACGTACAATATCTGCACGAAGTACTGCAACAGGTTGGAATTTCCTCTCCTGGTCTCCATATTCCCTATAAGCATCAAGAAGTTGTTCCTTGGGCAGATTATTTAAATCATTGTACAGCTTATCCGGCTCATCAAAATAGGTTTGATACTGTTCAGCCAGATTCCTGATGTATTCAATCTGAGTATCCATATTATTATGCTTTATTTCTTTCTACTTTTATCTTTTTACTTTTGTCTTTTGTCTTTTATTTTCACAGATTTCCCTTAAAAGCCCTCTGCAGCAAACTCTGAAAAAGCCCTTCGCTCTTTTCAATACTTTTTTGTGTTAGTTCTTTTTGTTTGATAATGCTCATTATTATTCCCGAAAATTTATCCTGAAGATCAATTGGGGGCACAGGAATCTCAAACCCTTTCATAATGGATGTATTTAGATTAGGTTGTGTTCCTTCCGGTGCTGAATTCCTGAAATAATTTGATATACTATTAAGTAGTTTTAAGAGAAAGATTTTATTAAGTATTGTATCATCAATTTCTTCGAAACAAAGCCAACCGTCATGGATACATCCTCTAATCTTTAAAATTCTAGCAAATCCTAGACTCACTCCACAATTTGCAAAAATAAGTGTACCTGGTTCCAATACAACGCTCCTTCTTGCACCCTCTTCAGTGACCGCTTCTCTTGTATCTTCAATATAAATATCACTACCAGAAGTGCCATCACCAATTTTGATCCAAGGAACAGTTCCTCCAAGAAAATCACTTATTGGTCTTGGTGATGCCCCTCTACGAATTTTTACCAATTGTCCTAATGGTTTCTTAGGCCATGATTTGTGGTTCATTATAACATCCCCAAACATCTCCAGAAACACGCTTTGCGCCAGCAGATCATATTTTTCAAGTATCTCTTGGTTTTTCCGGCGGATGGCATCGGCATGATCGAGGATGGCGGCGATGCGTTGCTGCTCTGGAAGGGGTGGAAGGGGAATCTTAACTTTGTCGGAAAATCTTTTAGAAATTCCACCAACCGTTGCACCGTGAAAATCAGACATTATTTGTCTGTTTCCATTTTTACTTGCCAGGTAATAGTAAATATATTTTGGATGAGCTAGATTACAATTGATTTTTATTCTGAAAACATGTTCATTAATTGCAGCTTTTTTGAAAGGGAAATCAGTTCCAACATAGCTTACTTTACCTGTTGTTGCACCGTCTTTAACAATCAAAATATCTCTCTCTTCTATTTTTCCTGAATTAATTGAATTATAAAAATCCAGTGAAACGTTCTTAACATTGGTAAAATCAAAACTGCCATTTCTATCAAGATGTTCAGCTCCTAAGCTTGGTACATCACCTACTCGGTTTACTCCACCTTTCGGTCTTGATCCGCTTTCAATGATTTCTATTATTTCTGATAGAACTTTGGTCATCCTAAGAGAGTTTTTAAATTCTTTAGCAAATCTGACTTTTCCGCTTCAATTTTGTCAATCTGGGCCAGTATTGTCTTAGGTGATTCGTAATTAACTTCTTCGTAAATAATTTCCTTGTATTTGTTGACTGAAAGATCAAATCCATTATCTCTTATTTCATCAACTGCAACAAAAAACGATTTCTCTGTCCTCTTCCTCTCTTTTTCATTTTCCCTGCTTCTCCACTTGGCAATGATGTCCGGAATATCATCAGCATCAATTTTCTGCCGCTTGTCATCAAGACTGTAACCGTCGGCTTCCATGTCATAAAACCATATATCCGACGTTCCTCCCTTTCCTGTTTTTGTAAATATGAGCACTGCAGTGGAAACACCTGCATAAGGACGGAATACTCCGGCCGGCATTGAGATAACACCTTCAAGCTGGTTATTGTCGATAAGCTCTTTACGTATGGCTTTGTGAGCATTTGATGAACCGAACAATACGCCGTCGGGCACGATCACCGCGCACCTTCCTCCCACTTTCAGCGACCTTAGCATCAAAGCAAGGAAAAGAAGCTCTGTCTTTTTGGTCTTGACGGATTTCAGCAGTCCGCTCTCAACACTCTCATAATCAAGTGATCCCTTAAATGGCGGGTTTGCAAGCACCAGCGTGAATTTCTCAGTCATACCGGCATTCGATTCGGAAAGGGAATCTTTGTCGTCGAGATTGGGATTCTCAATACCGTGCAGCAGCATGTTCATTGCCCCGATCCGTATCATTGTGGCATCGAACTCGTTGCCGTTGAACATTGTTTTATTGTAGTGGTCCCTGAATGACTTTTTGTGTATCAGCTCAGGTTTATGCTCCCTGAAATATTCGCTTACGGCAACGAGGAATCCGCAAGTCCCGGCAGCAGGATCGCAAACAATATCATCTTCTTTTGGTTCCATAAGTTCAACCATCATTTTTATTATATGCCTGGGTGTACGGAACTGACCGTTTTGTCCGGCGGTTGCTATTTTTGAGAGCAGGTATTCATAGAGATCGCCTTTGGTGTCGAGGTCGTCCATAGGTATTTCCGATATCATGTTTACTACCTTGTCGAGCAGGGAAGGAGTGGGGACCATGAATGTTGCTCCCTTAAGGTATTTTGAGTATGATGAACCATTGACATTTGCCAGGCTTTTCATAAGATCGAATACCCCGCCTTCGCGGATAAATGTCCTGTACATCTTTTCCGGATCGAAGTTTCTGAACTTACTCCATCGGAGGTCCTGTTGCTCGTTGCTGAAATATCTCCTTTCTGCCGGAGCCCCAAGCATATTTGCCTTTAGCTCTTCGCGTGTTTCGAGCTCGTCGAGACGCTTTATAAATAACAGGTAAGTAATCTGTTCAATAACTGTTAACGGATTTGAGATGCCTCCTGTCCAGAAGGCAGTCCACACTTTATCGACACGGTTACGGAGTTCTGTTGTGAGCATGATTTATTTTGTTTTTTTGTTTTTCAGATCTTCCATAAATGATTTGAACCAATAAAGTATTTCGCAAAGTGCTGTAATAACGCTTTGCAGTGCATATGGGCTCACATCAGTTTCTCCAATATATTGATGTGAAAAAGTACTGGTCATTTCATTAACATAAACCATTAATTTATAAATGTGAGGAGGTACACGCTCAATTCCGGTAAATTTTGTCAGGCCGATTACTGCTGTATAGCCTCCAATATATTGAATGCATGCATTTAATTTAATCTCCTTTCCCGAGAAACATCTTTCATCCATTATTTTTTCTTCTCTCAGTTTCCAGAAAATGCTTTCCAGTATCTTTCTTACAGGAGTAAAGAAATCTTCAGGCGCTATTCGCCAGGAAGGATTCTCAGTAAAAGTAGCAAGTTCAATAAATTTTCTGCCGTACTCTACAGGGAGAATATCTTTCCGGAATAATTCGAGAATATGCTCATATTTTTTCCTTATCCGTAAAACCGGCATGCTTTTGATAATTTCTACCAGGTAGCTGAACATTTCATTTTCCCTTCCTTTTGAGAAAATTCTGATGTCTCTTAGTTTTTGTATCTCTCTTACAATGGCATCTTCAATATATCCTGTATTGATCACAAAGGGGATCATCAAGCCTCTTCCTTCCATTTCTTTTAGGTCATTTAAAGCTCCTATTATGTGGGCCATGCACTCAGAGGCATCATCCCTGGTAATTTTGCC
>JAFGOZ010000660.1 GCA_016926235.1 Bacteroidales bacterium
GGGCGCAAGAATTACCTGTTTTGTGGTAATCATGATGCAGCTGAAAACGCAGCTATAATGTATTCTCTGCTCGGCTGTTGTAAAGCCAATGAAATAAACTCCAGGGAGTGGCTTACTGATATCTTGACAAGAATCCCGGAATATAATAGCAACTATACCATGAACCTGGCCGATCTATTGCCACATAATTGGAAATCAGAAAAAGAAACTCAAAAAAATATAATCGGGTAATTAGAACCACTGGAATTAGTTGGAAAAACTTTCACTCCTTCTAATTTTTTCCAAGAAAACCAAAGTCATCTGTTGAGAAATTAAAAGGATATGTAGTTGCCCGTATGTATACTATTATTTCCCAAAATTAAATGAATAACTTATGGAAGGCAGAAATGGTACAAGACCTTGTTTATATACCATTAATCGTGCACTTTGAATTTGGTAATTTTCAAGTTCATGTTCCTCTTTAATATAGTAATAATATGGATTAATTCTTCCATATACATTGAAAACGCTAAAATTTAATGAGTGATCACCTTTAAGACCTTGTTTATTCCAAACAAATGCAATATCAAGACGATGAAATGGTTCCATTCTATACTTGTTTTTATCGCTAAACACAATTATTTCATCTTTTACATAAGTATATACTGGCATCCAGTTAGAACCTGAATTATTTTGAATAAATTGAGGTGCCGGATATATGCTTTCGGGTAAAGTAACAGGTAAGCCGGTTCCAAATTGCCATTGTAATGAGGCCGACCATTTTTTACTTATCTTATAAATATGGTATGTATTTAAGCTGAAACGGCGATCATAATCAGAGGCGAAAGGATTGCCATTGTTTATCTCTTCGAATTGATAATCGGTTTTGGCCAGTGTTGAATAAACAGCGCCAGAATACCTGTTCTTATTTATTTCAACCGACAGTTCAATACCTTTTGATTTTCCGCTTCCATTTGTATGGATAATATTTTCCCAGTTTCCGGTGTAACCAAAAATTGTCTTTCCTTCATCAAAGCTTAAATAATTATTGCCCTCATTATAATAAGTTTCGAGCTTAATACTTATTTCATCAGAAAATTTTTGACTTAGTCCTGCAATTACTTGCCAACCAGTCTTAGGAGGAATTAGGGTGGTAATGGGTAACCAGTAATCAATAGGTAATCCAATTGTGTTTGAGGAGACTTTATGAATAAACTGCCCCATTTTATCATATGCAAAAAGGAATTTTATCGACTTTGGGAGGTTTAAACTAAGTGCAATTCGGGGTTCAAGATTTTGGTAAAATGAGTTACCTGTCAAGTAATAAGTATACCGCAAACCAGAATTTAAAGTTAATTTGTTTGTTTCCCATAAGTGATTAAGTGCCAGAATAGCTTCTTTTCCGGATATTATTTCTCCTCCGGTTTTACCATGTGATGTAGCATAGTCACTAATGGTTTCATAAACCTGGTAACTGGGTATTGAGTTATTCTGTTGAAGTTTTGCCTGTCCTTTGATTGTTGAACCCTTACCCAAAAGGTAATCAAGGTTCAATGTTGCACTGTAAGTTTCAATAGAAGAATGGAAGTAATTATTATATAAATAGTTGCTTGTATCAATAACCGTTTCGGATTTATTATCAATTTTCAGATTATAGTTAGAGTAAGCGAGTGTAAGATTTGTAAAAAACCGCGATGAGTAAACATGATTCCATCTGGCTGAAATAATATCATTGCCCCATGAGTTAAGCTCCTCAATTACTGTGTTTTGGTTTGCTTCAAATGGGGTATAAATATTTTGATTGTCTTGACCTTTATATACGCTAAAATATAGACGGTCTCGCTTAGATAGAATATAATTTAGTTTGAAATTGAAATCATAGAAACCATAACTCATATTGGTTGAAAACAGAGGTGAATAAAGGGGCAACATACATGTTCGTGCTGAAACTAAAAATGACGATCTGTTTTTAATTATTGGTCCATTAACAGCAACTTTTGAACTTAACAAGCCAAGGGTACCCATAACTTGAAAGTTTTGCAAACTCCCATCCTTTAGCCTGATATCAGTAACAGATGAAAGTCTGCCTCCAAGGTATGCCGGGAATGCTCCTTTGTAAAACTTTGCATATTGAACTATGTCAGTATTGAAAATTGAGAAAATACCTCCAAAGTGATTTACATTATACACAGGGCTATCATCCATTAAAATTACATTCTGATCTTCGAGTCCTCCCCTGACACTTAATGAACTGGAGCCTTCATCGGATTGAACACCGGGTAATATTTTAATGTAATGCATCAAATCAGTTTCACCTGCTATTGCAGGTAAACTCTTTAATGATTTAGGAATAATAGTGGTGTTAGAAATACCTATACCGGTCTCACTTCTTTGAGTACCTACAATCTGAACTTCATTTATCCTTGCATTAGGCAAAAGCTTAACATTTGTTTCTCCTTTAATTAGATATGAGAGAGATATTTCTTTTGTTTGATACCCAACATATGAAAATTCCAGTAATGCTTCTTTTTGTGTATCAATCTGAATGTTATAAAATCCATAGGCATTAGAAACGACACCCTGATGTTTGCCTTTTATTAATATTGAAGCTCCAATCAGGCTTTCCCCGTTAATACTATCAGTAACATAACCCGAAATTATTCTTTGTTGAGAGTATGATTTAGTAGCCAGACAAATTAGAACAAATAAAAAGAAAATTTTTTTCATGAAAATAAGCATCATTGGTTTATCTGTATCACTGCGGTCTCAATGAATTCTCTATCAAAAAATAATGAGGTATCAACATCTCTTGAATAGCTTGAGAATATCCCATAACCATTTTCAATGTTCCCTTTGACATTTATTGGTTCTAATCTTCCAGATAACAGGTTCCCAACACGATTATCAATATGATGAATATAAGTAGAGAGATAATTATACATATCAGTATGTATGGATAGCAGATTTATTTCAGGAGTATGAGCATACATAAAGATTCCTAATCCTCCGGTAAACAATGGGCTTTCATAAAAAAACTGGAGAGAGCATTTCTTTCCTTCGAACAATTGGTCAGAAAATACCAAAAAGGGAAAAGTTTTTAGTTCATCCTGAATGGTATGAGGATAGTATGATTCAGCAAGAATTACAGGATCCAGACTCCTGAGATGTGAGTTTAGAATTAAATCTTTGTACAAGCTATCTTTAAAATTAGACCCATAATAGTTTTGATTGAAATAGGTCTGACTTTTTATATAAACCATGTAATAATTTTCACCAACAGGATCATCAAATTCCAATGACACCTCATTATAAGGCCAATCTCTGCTATTACGATAAGCCAAAGGTTCAACATTTATATAATTGATTGAAACGGGTAAAGGAACTGTAGTTTTTGAATTTATTTTTTCCCCATCAAAAATGCAATTGATTTCATATGATCGCCCATTTTGAATATCAATATCAGTAGTATAAGAATTGTTTTGTGAATTATAAACAATAGTTTCCAATAGCTTGCCCTTACTAAGTAATTCAAACTGCAGATTGGTTATAGCCTCATTGTTTTCTAATGAATAGAAACCCGTTGTTTTCTTAGGTAAAAAGGATATTCTACTATCGCTAGTCAAAAACAAATCCAGAGACAGACTGCTTTTATTATCAAGATTTATGACTGCTCTTTCAGTACATGAAAAAAACAAAAACACGAATATAAAAGCAAAATAAAATTTCTGCATTTTATATTCCGGATAGGAGTCATGCATTTTGGGTACAATTAATAGTAAAATAATACTTTGACAAAGTTATACATTTCTAATTTTTTCTATTTATTAATTAGCATATGGGTTGACGTAATTTAAAGCCTTAATTAATATTTTTGAACAATTTACTCCTGAATAATAATAATTTCCATAATTGTGCATCACGTAACAAGCAATGGCTCCTCCATTATATTCTAATTCTGTAAATGCTTTAACATAGTATTGAAGAACCTCTGTTTTTGTATATGTCCAAGTACTTGGAGGGCAACCCCATAAGCCAATTTTTTCCCCTAAGTCACAATATGCTTCTGTTTGCCATCTCCTATACCAATGGCAAGAAACAACATCATCAGATACATTGTACATGATTAAAACTTATTCTTCCTGTAACCGTTGCATCTGTACTAGTACCTTCTTTTATAAAGGTGATTTTATCTGTATGTATATCATTTGTTGTTTTAAATTTAGGGGGTTTCATAAGTGCCTTCCAACAATACTCAAGCTGATTTTTGATATGTGTATTTACTACCTCAATATAAATAGCTCCCTCCTCTCTATAAATAGCTCCTTCCTCACTCGTATTATTATATTCTTCTTCTGTAAATAGTTCATCTATTTCATAATTATCTATAATCAAGTTTTCATAAGATTTATCTTTATTTACAACCTTTATAAATGTTTCAAGCGAGAACTCAGTTTGTTCAAGATACCAGTTTACATGCTCTTGATCGTCCCCTATTATTTTAAGTTCAATGAAATTTTCTCTCCCAAGATCTGTTACTTTTAGTATTTTACTAAATCCATTTTGGATAACTTCTGATTTATTGGTTGTGTTATTTTCATTCTTTTCACAAGAACTAAACAAAATTATTTGTCCAATTAAAAATAATAAATGGAATTTTACTTTAAAATTTAACATAGCACAATTAGGTTTAATTTAGGTTAATGTATTAATAGTAATATAGGCAGGAAAGCAAACTATTTTTCAAAAGTTAATTCATACCATACATATACTTAAATTGATGAGCAGAAGTTCCAACATTAGAAGCATAGTTACCTTCCGGGCGAAAAGCAGCGCCATTGTAATAACCAGTATTATCAAAAATTAAGTCTGTATAACCCGGGCCCGCAGGATCAATTCTGGTATGGCCTGTTATTACTACTTCTGTTGAATTTATTTCCAACTCTTGGGAAAAAACAGGAGATACTAAAAAGATAAACAATGAATTATTTTTCAAAAAGGCGTCAGTTTAATTTTAGTCTAAATAAAAATAAACCCACTAGCGCGCGTTCAATGCTATTAAGTTAAGTTTTATTATAACACGTCATTGCGAAATTCGGCGAAGGAGAATGAAGTAATCTGTTGACATATAAACAGTTCGCTTCGTCTCCTGATAGTTTTCGGGACTCGTCGATGACGATACTATTCTCTTACTTAATGACAATGGACTTGCAACAGGGGGGAGGGATTTTTTGTATAGTCTTGTTTTATTGGTAACTGAATAAACGAATTTATGCGCCATTTATACGGCACATAAATTCATATCATAAGTAGTTTATTTTTTAAAACCAGTTACCTGCTTACAACAATAACCTGATTCACAGTTTCACCCGTAAAAAGCACAACATTTAATAGGTATATGCCATTTTCGTATGAGCCTAAATCGAGAATAATACTGCTGGACAATACTTTATCTCTTTCAAGAATTTGCCTTCCTTCAATCGAATAAAGTGAAATGTTATCTATTTCATGTATTGAGTCAATATTCAAAATATCGGAAACCGGATTCGGATAGCATTTCACTATATTGGAAGCAGGATTTATTGCAGGTTGTGAAATTATAGAAGCAGTATAGGTAAACTCATCAGCACCTATATCGGGGCGGCTGTTGTGTTTGCGTTCTTCTCCATCAATATCATAGCTGGAAGTTATAGTGCCTGTGCCTTTCGAATCGTAAGCTGCTTTGTTATTTACATGTAAATCCGTGAAAGAGGTAAATTGAGGGTCAGCAAAAACTGAGTTTGAATCGTGTGCTGTAAAACTTACCCAGTTGGGGAGTGAACCAATTTCCAAACTTCCAAGCGTAGCAAAATTGTTTTCCGGCACATAATTATTGAAATAGCCGTTATAATCTAATCGTACATGATTCAGGACAGAAGAATCGGACTTAATAATACAGGAACTATCGCTTTTAAAAATATTGTTAACGAGAATTATGCTATCAACCTCTGTAAGGTGCAAAGCACTGCTTTTTAGCGAAGGATTACCTATTTGAAGGTTAACCGAATTATGTACAAATAGCGGCCCGTTTACGTTGTTTATATCCAAACCGTATCCACTATGGTACTCGCCTGTTTGTAACGAAATAAAATTATTGTAGATACTGCCCAAGTTGGTACGAACATCGTTCATTGTTAAGCCGTAATCGCCCAGTACGCTAATTCGGTTGTTAAAAACATGAAAATCATAACACTGTACCACATACATACCATAACCGCCAATAAGAGAATTTACTTCAATAGTATTTGCCGAAATATAGGCAGAGTTTGTGTTAATCAGACCTATTCCGGTTTCACGGGCATTTTCAATCTTGTTGCTGTCAATCCTTACATCAGATGTTTCGCCATCCATTGCACCGTTAATATAAATGGCCGTACCGCAGTCGATAATGGTGTTATCCCTTATTACAATATCGCCGGAAGGCATCCACATTGGCATGCAGTGTATACCGTTACCACTTAGAATATCGGTACTGTCAAAAATAATAATGTTGGAAATCAGGTGAATATTATGGCAACTATCGCCTATGCTTATGGCTGCATCCTGCGCTGTTCCGCGACGTCTGACAGTAACATTTTCTAAAGTAAAGTTATTTACATTACTAAGCTGCACTGCTCCGTTGCGCATCATGAAGTCATCACCTGGAACGGTATCGTAAATAATAACATTTGCCGGCGATTCACTTTCCGATTTAAAGGTAATATGGCCATTTTCCGGAACGAAGTAATTCTCTATATTAATGTCTTCGTAATAGATGCCATCGCGTATAAGGAAAGTTATGCTATCAACAAGAACATTTTCTGCTAAATAGCTCAGAGCTTCGCCAATGGCAGTAAAGTCGGGATTTGTTCCGCCGATAGTTTTCACACCGGCTATAGCCTGCAGTTTCTCACCATGGAATTCGAACGCACCTATATCAATCTGTTCGCCGTAAACTCTTGAGTTCATATCCATATCAAAGGCCAGCAGAGAATCTATCACTGAATTCGAACCTGCATCAATTGCCGGAGAAATACCAGTTAAACGTCCGGCAGATTCACCTGAGGTAAAGATATAGGGAGAAGATGTTATAATATTCTCAAGTGTTACCAGGGGCACATCTATGATATTCAGAAAGGTGGTATCAAATAAAGAATTCTTAACATTAAGCGACTCTATTTCATACACATATAAACATGAGTAACCCGGGTTATTGATCAATGCCGAATTCCTGATATCCAATTTTCCTCCATTGTCAGCTTCTATCGTGTTTCTTTTATTTATATTTAAATTACTCAATATCGTGTTGTTGTAAAATCTTACATCAGAATTGTTGGCATAAATTTCCGTGCCGTAACCACTGTAGTTCTTATCGAAAAAATTTCCTGTAAACAGCATATCACAATTATATAAATAAATTGTGCCGTATACTTCGTTTGAATTATTACTGAATAAATTGTTTTGTATTAAACCATTTGAATAGTCTAGTAATAAAATTGAACTATAAACTGTATTGTATCGTCCTTCAGGCCTGCTTATTTTATTGTTTCTAAATACTGAATTGGTAATCTCAAGATAACTGCCGTAGGGAGCACAAACAACAGGAGAATAATATTGGGTTGTAATTTTTGAATTGTTTTCGAATGTACAGTTTCTGATTCGAATTATGTTATTACTATTTGTGGCAATAAGCTCTTCATTTTCAACCAGCTCAGCATTTTTAAACATGCAATATTCATAGATAATAGTATCGGTATTACCAGATGTATTCGTAAATTCCATCCCTTTCCAGGAACCGTCAAAAACAATACTGTCGTTTGGAGTTCCGGATGCTACTATTCGGCCATCAATTGAGAATTTAAACTTATCAAGAAACAGTACAGTTGTTCCCGGAAGAATTGTCAGGGTAGAATTGTTTTTGACCATAGTATTGCCTGCTACATAAATGGTGTCGCCTCCAATTGTACTGTCGGCTGTTATTTCACCCCAGATATCGCCTTTGTAAACACGGAATGTATCCGTGTTCAGATCGGATAAAATACCGGATTCATCTGCAACAGAAACATAAATATTGCCAGAGCCTCGCCAATCCAAATCTGTAACAATCTCATAGGTTGAACCGGTGGTATCGCCCGAAATGTTTTCAATTAAGATATGTTCTGAGGAAGATGTAACTGAAATTGTATGAATTTCAGTCAGATCATCGAAATAATTAACCTCCATGAGGTAATTTTCATTATCAAGCATTTGATTGGAAATCTTTACCAAAAGAGGTGTCCTTGCAGCAACAGTACCTTCAAACTCTGTGGCACCTATATCAATATTGTCATGATATCTTGGATTACCGTAAACATCTTTGTCTGTAATAATAAAAGCAGAGGTATCAGCAATTCCGGAGTTGATGCAATAAGAAGAATCGCTTAGCCTTAGATTCCCGTTAATTAAATCTTCAAAACAGGGATTGGTGTAAAAAAGATTTTTAGCATCGTAGGTGTATGTATTATAAGAGCTGAGATGCTTTTCGCTAAGATCCATCAATGAATTATTTGCATAAATGTAGCTTGAGTTTCCGCTAATATAAATATTATCATAGTCACCTATGCTGTTCCAGACTATTGAGTTTTGAATGTATAAGCTGTCGCTATATAGATAAAGATTATTGCCAGTTCCAGTGTTTTCAACAAACGAGCAATTGGAGACATGTAAAACCGAATAGTCTGCCCCAATAGCTCCCCCGAAACCTGCTTTGTTGTTCCAGAAAATGGAGTTGCTTATAAACATATCAGACCGATTGAAATTTATTGCACCACCAGATTCTGAGGTTTCATTGTCCTGAAAAATACAATTGGTAATCGTACCATCGCAATAGTCAAAATCAAGCGCTCCTCCATCCGTAGAATAATAGGTACCCTCAAACCGCGACGCAGAATTATTTTGAAAAAAACATGCATGAATTTTAATTTCAGATTCTCTTGCGTATATTGCTCCCCCGCCATCATTGGTATTTTGCGTTAATGCTTTGTTATTCAGAAAACTACAATTACTGAAATAAATAGAATCGCTGTAATAAATCCGGAAAGCACCTCCGCCATTAATATCCTGGGCATTTCTGAAAACACAATACTTAAATACAGAACTGTCCTGTTCTGTGACATCGTTAAATGTAAACCTTTTCCAACGAGTGGTAGTATCTGTCTGAATATTATCAAATACTATGCTATCAGAAGAATTTCCAACAGCATGAATGGAGCCTTTAATGTCAAACCCAAAATTATCGAGAAACAATACCTTGGTACCTGCCAGAATATTAAGTGTAATATCCCGATTTACCTTCACATCGCCGGCTACATATATGGTGTCGCCTCCAATAATTGAGTCAGAGCTAATTTCTCCCCAGATATCACCTTTATACACAAAAAACGAATCGGTATTTATTTCAGAAAGTAAACCGGAATTATCGAGTACCGAAATTTGAATGCCGGCTTTACCTTTCCAGTCAGATGGGGTAATAATTTCATAGCTTGCTCCTTGAGGTTTACCCGAGATGTTTGCAATCTGAACCTTTTCATTATCCGATGTAACAGAAACTGTAAAGCTTTCGCCCGGATCAGTATCGATAAAACTAACTTCCATGAATTGAATATCGCTTTCGAGGCAGCTGTTCGCTGATTTTATTAACATGGGAAGTCTGTTTACATAAGTTCCGGCAAATTCAGCTGCTCCAATATCAATACTATCTCTAAAGCGGGGATTGCCATAAGCATCTGTATTTGAAATATGGAAATTTGAAGTATCGGTGGTTCCTAAATTTATACAGAGCGAAGAGTCGCTTAAACGGAAATTTCCATTTTCACCATCAATGAAATAGGGGTCGGTATAAAAAACATTTTTTTTATAAAACCATTCTGATGACTGACTTAGATCGTAGTTGTAGTCTTTTAAATCGACAAAAGTATTTACCAGCGAGACATAATTTCCATTTCCATTAAGCTGAAAATTTTTATTGAATGAATCTTCATAACCCCAAAAAATACAATTTTGGATAAATAAGCTGTCATCATAAGTATAAAAATTCCTACCTAAACCTTTATTATCCGCAAATGTAGAGTTAGAAACATAAAATTTTGAGTCATATGATCTAATGGTACCGGCTGAATTGCCACTGTTTTTCCAAAATATTGAATTGTCAATATGAATGAGTGATTGTCTTGATGATAGCACTCCTCCAAGGGTATTGGAAGTATTGTTTTCAAAAACAGATGCCGAAATATGTGCAACTGATTTATCAATTTCTAAAACTCCTCCCTCGCTCTGATAATATGTTCCGGGAAATTGAAGGGATTTATTATTTTCAAAAAGGCAATTTTCAATATTGATATAGGAATAATAACAACGAAATACACCTCCTCCATAGCTTGAATAGCGGGTGGTATTAGTATTGTCAGAGAACCGGCAATTTTGAAATTCTGCGGCTGAGCTGTTGTTTAGCATAAACGCACCACCGCCGTCGAGACTGCGCGCATTTTCAAAAATACAGTACCGGAAACTTGAGGTATCCTGATCATTCGAAGAATTAAAAATATTGAACCTTCTCCATCCGATTGATTCTTGTCCCTCGGCCGATGTAAACAGAATGCTGTCGCCCGTTTCTCCAATAGCCTGAATATTGCCAAAAATATCAAAGCCAAAATTATTCAGAAAGAAAAGTTTACAACCAGCTTCAATGTTTAGTGTATTATCCTTTGTAAGCATTACATTTCCAGCAATATAAACACTATCCTGGGTAAGTGTTGAGTCTTTATCTATCGTGCCAAATAAATCTCCAACATAAATAAATACAGAATCGGAATTAACGGGAGCTATTATACCGGAATTATCCTGTACGCTTATAATAACAGTATCTATTCCACGCCAGTTTTGAAGTGGAGTAAAATCAACCGTTGAACGGGTGCTATTTCCTGAAAGATTGGTAATATTTGTTTTACCTGTTAGCGATTCAATATTGATTTTATAACTATCGCCGATATCGCTGTCGAGAAAATTTATAGTAAACTCTTCTGCTGTATTTTTTAGGATTGATAAGTTGTTCACCGATTTTGAAACAACAGGCAATCTGTTGACAGGTGTTCCAAGGTATTCAATAGCTCCAATATCAACATTTGATCCGTAAATTCTGGGATTATTTGCTAAATCTTCATCGGGCATTGCAATACCTGCAATACTGTTTATTCCATTATTTATGGCAAAAGAAGTATTTTGCAGGGAGTAATCGTGATTCGTTGCATTGGTGAATAAAGGGTCCTGGTTAATCACACTATTGTATACTATATTGAGCTTTCCAACGCGAATATGTTCATAGTCTTGTCCTATTATTGAGTTATTAATCTCAACATATCCCTGTTCCTGATAAGTATAAATATCTCCACCATAAGTCGATTCGTTATCAAAGAATATAGAATTGTAAATTAGAATTGTGTCTCTATAAATATACAGTGCTCTCTGGTTATCAGTAAATGTGTTATTTACGACATGGATCTTTGAATATTCAGAATTAATTGCATTACCATTGTGCTGATAAAAGAGGTTGCCAACAGATTGTATTTTCGAATTGTAAACCGATATTGCATCACCATTATACAGCGCAGCATTTTTAAAGAACCTGTTGTTAGTTAATACAGAATTACTATAGTTCAATGAAATTGCTCCTCCATTCACAGTATAATTGCTCGACTTGTATCTCTGGCAATAATTATTATGAAAAACATTATTGCTCAATTCAGGGCTTGATGAATAGGCCGAAACTGCACCACCACCTTTGCTGTAATAATCCGAAAGGTTTTTATTATGGTAAAAGTTTGAGTTTTCAATTTTAACTTTTGAGTAGTATTGTAATCCAACAGCACCCACATTATGTCCTTTATGATATTCGAAACGGCAATAACTAAAAAGAGAAGTATCGTTACCTGTTGGGGTATAGTTGAAATATACCGAATTCCATCCGCCTGTAAGAGAATCGTTTCGGTAAAATCCACTTGTGTCATTAACGGTAAACAGTATTGAATCTGAGCTTGTTCCTTCAGCTAAAATTCTTCCGTTTACACGAATTCCGAATTCGCCCTGAAATACTACTGTAACGCCCGGTTCGATAATTAGCGTACTGTTGTTTTCAATGGTAACAGTTCGATAAACCTTATAAGGTGAGCCTGAAAGTGTCCAGGTGCCTGACACCAGGCTATCGGTAACTGAGGTTTGGGAAAAACTTAACTGAATCGAAAGTATAAACAGGAAACAGGTAACAGAGATTAATGGGAGGTGTTTCATAAGTCTTAAAAAGGGTTTGTAACAAAGTATTTACGGATATATATTAACATGGTTACACTCAGGGATTTTAGAATTAATCTAAATAGTCCGGTCGGTTGTCGCATTTTTTACCGTTTAAGAAATTTCTGAATGCAGATTTTCATTCCTTAATCAGTTATGAAAAATAAAGAAGCCGCAAAAGGCGGCTTCTCAGTGCTAACCTATAAAATGAGAATTGAAATAATTTTTCTTTTCAATATACAGATGAAGAACATACACTATTTTCTGATATATACAGGTAATTCAATAAAGGGATGTTATTCATATTGCGTTAATATTATAAAAGTGGAATAAATATATAAAAGGAAGTTGAAAAATGCAATCGATTGCAAAATAAAAGTATTAACAATAGCCAAAATTGTTTTTGGTCGCTGTTTTTTTTAAAACTTCCAGCCAAATCCTGTATTTATAATATTGTTTTCTAAGCCTATTCCCACCCGGAAAACAAAACCTTCTCCGGGAGGTTCAATTCTTAGTTCGATCTGAGCAAGTGGAAGAGGCTCATATTCCTTATAATAATCAGTACGGATAATGTTTATGCCTAAACCTGCCTCAAAATGAAACCATCCATTGCCGGTGATAAGTTGTAAACTGGGAAAAATGTTTCTGGCTTCATCACCTGTGAAAGTGATGACACGTCCAATTCCAGCCCGCACATTGAGATGCGATTTTTCCCACTGGTGAATTGTTCTTTCGTAGCTAATACTTACGCCAAGAATACCAAAATCAGCATGAATTACATTTGGGTTCATCTCAATTTGCAGTGAATCTTCCTGACCTTTTGTTGAAGGACTGAATAGCAGGATGACAGCGAGTAGAAACCCTGTTTTAAGGTGGTTGTACATGATTATCGATTTTGAAATTAAGCTTTAAATTAGGTTATATACGTAATGTGTCAGAATGCTTATTTTAATGGAGAATGCTAATTATCTACAAAACAAGGTTTTAACATCTTAATGACTTGTTATCTTAAGAATTCAGTGTTAATCACAGGATTTATTGTTGGCATGATTTCGAAGTAAGTTCGATAGAAAACCCTCTGAAATGTACGAAGAAATGCCTTTAAAATGCCCTCCCGAAATGTATACCGGCCATAATGTGATAACCTTCTGTTGAAAATCCAAATCCGGCTACAGGGCCTAAGTGAAATTCGCCAATCCCGAATTCATAATTCAGCTCAATATGTTGAGAAAACCTGTACAATTTTTCAGATTCTTCTTTGATTAAGAGAAGACCGGGAGCGTAAGCAAATATCAATCCTTTGTAAACAGTATAATGTCCTACTAATGATAAAGAGTAATGCATATGTTCATCAATAATAACTTCAAATCCCGGACCAATACCAAATTTACCTTCTTCTCCTAAGCCTTTAATCAGATGCAGATGAAATCCGGGAGCAATAATATTTTCATCGAAAACAGGCACAATACCGGCGCCAAAACTTATTTCGTAGTTGTAATGATGCTCGTGATCTTGCTGGGCGAAAAGGGCAGGATTAATAAACATAAGTAAAAGGACATGTAGCAGTACAAATCTAATTTTCATGATAATTGTTTTTAGTTTCCGGCCCAGTTTTCCCTGTCCAGGCTGCGGTATTGAATAGCTTCGGCAATGTGATTAGGCTGAATGTTTTCGCAGTGTTCCATGTCAGCAATAGTACGTGAAACCTTCAGAATTCTGTCGTAGGCTCTTGCAGACAGGCCAAGTCTGTCCATAGCAGTCTTTAAAAGACCGCTAGAGGCATCATCGAGCTTACAGTGTTTTCGGAGCATAGAACTGTTCATTTGTGCGTTACAATGTATTTCATTCTGGGTTTCAAATCTTTTTTCCTGCACTTTTCTGCTTAACGAAACTCTGTTTCTTACCGTTTCGCTGTCTTCAGTTTCATAGTCTTCCGAGAGTTTACTAAACGGAACCGGTACAACCTCAATATGAATATCAATTCTGTCTAACAGCGGGCCAGAGATTTTGTTCAGGTATTTTTGAACTACCCCGGGGCTGCATACACATTCTTTTTCGGGGTGGTTATAATATCCGCATGGGCATGGATTCATCGAGGCTACCAGCATAAAACTTGCCGGATAGTCAACCGTATATTTTGAGCGCGAAATTGTGATTGTACGGTCTTCAAGCGGCTGACGCAACACTTCAAGCACTGTTCGCTTAAATTCGGGAAGTTCATCGAGAAACAATACACCATTATGCGCCAGAGAAATTTCGCCGGGCTGAGGATATGTTCCCCCGCCTACAAGCGCGATGTCAGAAATTGTGTGATGAGGGTTTCTAAAAGGCCTTTTTGTGATCAGGGAAGAGTTTTTCTCAAGGGTACCGGCAACCGAATGAATTTTTGTGGTTTCCAATGCCTCGTGAAGATTCAGGGGAGGAATTATGGTTGCCAGTCGTTTCGCGAGCATGGTTTTCCCGGCTCCGGGAGGGCCAATCATCAGTATGTTATGCCCGCCGGCAGCTGCAATTTCCAGGGCACGTTTTACGTTTTCCTGTCCTTTAACATCTGAAAAGTCGACCTGGTAATCGTTCAGGTTTTCAAAAAATTCATTGCGCGTATCAACAACAGTTTGTTCAAGTTCTACACTTGCCTCAAGAAATTGTATTACTTGCGAAAGGTGGTTGACGCCATAAACATCGAGGTCGTTTACAACTGCTGCTTCCCGTGCGTTTTGATTTGGCAGAATAAAACCTTTGAATCCGTTTTTCCGGGCTTCAATGGCAATAGGCAGAACTCCTTTTATGGGTTGTATGCTTCCATCAAGCGATAGCTCGCCCATTATTATATATTCCGAAAGTATTTCTGATTGTATCTGGTTGCTGGCAGCCAAAATACCAAGAGCAATGGGCAGATCATAAGCCGAACCTTCTTTGCGGATATCTGCCGGAGCCATGTTAATAATAATTTTCTTGCCGGGCCATTTATACCCGTTGGTTTTCAGAGCCGACTCAACGCGCTGCTGACTTTCTTTTACAGCGTTATCGGGGAGTCCAACAAGAAAGAATTTGGAGCCTTGTATGGCATTAACTTCAATGGTGATAATCTCGGCATCGATGCCATAAACAGCGCTTCCAAAGGTTTTTACTAGCATGCAATTCAGATAGGTTTGATTGGCAGGAAAAGATAAAACCAATCGGTGAAAAAAACAAATAGCAATTTAAATCTCATTGCGCTGGCAGAAAATTATTTTTCCGGGTTTGTAAAACATATTTCCTAATCGACTACCAGAAATACTAAAATAAATTTAAGCCTGCAGTAATTTCCAGCATTATTAAAGTGCAAAAGGCAGGTTGTTTAAAAACTTCCTGCCTTTGTTATTTATCGTAATTTCCAAAATAGGCTTATTCCACCTTGGGTATTGGTAAATACCAATTTGCAGGATCCATTAATTTGGTTCTTATTGCCTCTGCTTCAGCCGGGTCACTATATTTTGCCGATACACGGTCGGCAAGATACGATGGGTCATTTCTTCGCGTAGCAATGCGCACCAAATCGAACCAACGTTTGCCCTCAAATGCCAGTTCTTTAAACCGTTCCTCCATAATTAAATCCTCAATATACTCGGTTGTGTTTTCAACACTTGCAGGTACTTTTTTACGGTCGAGGTAAACCCGGCCACGAACGCCTTTATTACGAGACCATTTAGTGTAATCAGCTGGTTTTTCACCTACCATGCTGCTAAAGCCATCGTTTAGCAGATAAAGCGCATAATCATGCAATCCCTGACGGTTTAGTGCTTCTGCAAGCAAAAGATGAACATCTGCCACCCGATATAAAATTACATCGGCACTATGGGGAATTCCCTTGTCAAGAGAATATTTACTAATGTATGCTTCTCCGGTCGATGTAGAATCGTATGTAATGCCATACCCACGGTATATATCTCCGGGGTCGCCTGATTTTTGGGTTTCATTTTCAAAAGCATGAATTACTAAAGACGTAGGCTTAACTTTATAAGCGAATTCATAATTAGTCCATTCTTCGATGTAATTTCGCTGACCATTTACATAGGAATAGGGTACTGCCGTAAAAAGACTTTGTTCGAATGAATTAATAAACAGGTTTTGCCACAATTCCAGACCATAAGTACCCGGGAGTGCAGCGGCAACCCGATAAAAAGGACCATCGCAGGCATATTTCAGGAATCTTGCGGCATTTGAATAATCATTCTTTTCAAGATAAAGTTCACCGAGTAAAATATAATGGTCAATGGCATACCGATAAATATCTTTTTCGTCGTAATACTTTAAAAGTTCGTTTATTAGTACGTTAATTATTTCATCTTTTGACAGGTATGTTGGAGGTTTCGACGGATCAAAATTGCTTATATCCTCGTCAACCATTCCAACTTCTCCGTTTAGTTTAGCCAGGGTAAAATAAGCCCAACAGCGCATGGTTACAAGTGCTCCTTTGAAATTTTCGTAAAGCTTTTGATCAAAATCTCTGTCCTTTGATAAAATTTGCGCTAAGTTTGGCAATGTCTCATTGATATTAATAATCATTTTATAATAAGCCGCAGGATCAAGGTATTGGTTATCAGAGGTAAGATTATGCCTGTAAATATCTATCATTTCCCTGTCGGAATTGGCAGTAATATCGATCTGATCCGAACGCAATCCATCAACAAGTACTTGTTTTTCAGCAATTTCCTGTAAAAAAGTAAAAGCACCTGTGTATGATAAATCAGCATCGAGGTATGATTTGTAGTGTTTTGAAGGATCAATTCTACCACCTGTTTCTGTATCGAAAAAATCATCGCTACACGACCCAAGAATTGCAAGAGCCAAAATTAGAGTTATCGGATGCCTGAAAATGTATTTTATTGTTTTCATAGGTGCGGGTTTTAGAGGCTAATTTGAATACCAATTATGACTGAAATAGTTTGAGGGATTTTACCATAATCAATTCCCATGTAATAGGGGTTGCTAAGGTACATTGTTTCCGGATCGTATCCTGAATATTTGGTTAAAGTATACAGGTTTGAGGCCGTTAAATAAAGAGTAGCTTCTTTTCTTAGGCTGAATATCCGGGGTGTATTGTAGCTAACAGTAAGTTGCTTCAGTTTCAGGTACGAGCCGTCTTCAATCCATCTGTCAGAAAAAGCATTATTTCCATTCGGATCGCCTAAAGCCAGTCTCGGTAATTCAGCTGCAGGATTCGGAGACTCTGCTTGCCAGCGGTTTAATACATCGGTACTTTGATTACTAAAATCTTCCATGGCTGTCATCTTATAGCGCAGGTAATTGTAGATGTCATTTCCTACACTGTAAGTAAAGAGGGTAGAAAATTTGAATCGCTTAATTTTTAAGTCAGCTGTTAACCCACCAAAAATCATAGGATTCGGATCACCTATAATTTGCTTGTCTTTGTCATCAATAATGTTGTTGCCATCAACATCTTCGAAAATAACATCGCCAGCACTCATGGGCCATCCGTTCGGGCCAATTATTCCATTGGCTTCCACATCGGAATTATAAATTCCCAGTGTTTTATATCCATAAAATGCATTTATCGGGTTATCAACCATGGCTACATATTCTCCTCCAACAACTTCCCTGGTCAGGAATTCAGTTTCGGGATTAATAAATTCAAGACCGGTAATTTTGGTTTTTTGTTTAGTAACCGTAGCTCCCAACAATAACTCAGATTCGCCAAAAAACAACCTGGCATCCGTAGCAAACTCTATACCACTGGTTGCCAGTTTACCGCCATTGTCGTAATAATCGGTAAATCCAAAATTATAAGGCAATTGTTGGTTGATGATTAGGTTATTTACAAATGACATGTAATAATCGAGATGAAAATTAACAGCATTTTTACCGGTAGTCATGTCAATCCCCGTGTTTAAGGTTGATTTTCTTTCTGCTTTCATCTCTTTATTCGGATTATAATCCATCACAACAGCACTTACGTTTTGGAATCTGCTACCGGTATAGGTTAATTTCGAATACTGGTAAATATTGCTGAACATATTTCCTGTTTGTGCAAAGGATGCGCGAACCTTGAGGTCATTTATTTTTGTGTTGTTTTTCATGAATTCTGAAGAACTCAATCTCCAGGCGCCAAAAACAGAGGGATAAAAGTTATATCTGTTTTCACTATTAAAAACCGATGAAGCATCTAAGGAAGTTGATAAGCACAAGTAATATTTATCGCGGAAATTATAATCGGCATTTGCAAAATACGATAGCCATTTCACTTCATTCAAATCACCATTTTGGGTTCTGAGGTAAGAATATTCAGCTCCCTGCCCCAGACTTCTAAAATCGTCAGAAGGTGTATTCAAATCAATAGACTGACTGTTTTTATATGAATTTGAGACATTTCTTATTCCTGCATGAATATTAAGGTGGTGGTAGGTGTTATAGGTATTTTTATAATTTAGTGTAGTATGATTTTGATTTGATCTATACTCAGTAACCATATCCTGAGGGCTGTTTTTAGCCGAATCTATTTGAACAACTCCGATATCAGGAATAAAAATATTGATACGATCGTTATTAACAGTAATACCGATTATGTGAGAAATACTCAATTTTGGACTTATGGAATATACTACATTTGCCGAAGTCAATAATTGGAAATTTCTGTCAGATCCCAGCGCTTTATCAATAAGAACTGCGGGGTTACTTATATTAAAAGCTCCGACATCGTCGTACGGATATAATTCAGTTCCATTGGTTGTGCTTCTCTCATGAGCTGTCATCAAGGGAGATTTAAGCACCGAAGATGCAACCGGATTAAGAACAGTAGTAGGTCCCATATTTGAAAGGTTCACATCTGCAAGGGCAAGTTTAGTATTCGGTAAAATGGTTAACCTTTTAGTAATATTAATTTTACCGTTTAATCGAAGGTTATATCTTGAATAACTCCATTGATCGTAAACGGCACCTTGTCTTACGTAACCGGTTGAAATATTGTATGTAGCGATATCATCTCCACCCTTAAGAAAGATATGATATTTTTGCATTGGCGCAGGTTGGAATTGTTCTTTCTGCCAATCAGTCTTATTGCCATACCGGTAATATTCATATTTCCAGGCATTGAGTTTGTCTAGTTCTGACAAGGAATAACCTTCGGAATTAATCATACTGTTATAGTATGACCTGAATTGATCCGCATTTAATACTTCAAGCGTTGCAGGAGGCAATGATACACCACCATACGAACTTATTTTAATTGTGGCACTGGTTTCTTTTTTTTGTTCTGTATTAATATAGATCACGCCATTTGAGCCGGTACTACCTAAATATCCTTCGCCTGTTTTATTAATGGTATAATCAATAATATCATCAACATCAACAACATTAAGCGGATTAAATAAAAAACCTTCAATCCGATAATTATTGGGGAAATTTACTTCATGTATTAATCCATCGATAAAAACTAAGGGTTCGTTTCTTCCAAAAATTGAGGAAATTCCCCGAAGATTCATCCAAGAACTATGACCTGGCATACCAGAATGTTCAACAACATTCAAACCGGCTACTTTTCCCGAAAGAATCTGATTGGCCGAAGCAGCTGATGTATGCTCAAATGCTGAATTTGGAAGCAATGTAATAGAATTTGTTGCTTCTCTCAGTTTATTTGTTCCAAATGGCGACGAATACAACTCATTTTCTGAAATATTCTCTGAAGGTGTCAGATAAATTACGAGCAATTCCTGTCCGTTGGTAAAAATTTCATCGGTGTGATATCCCGGATAGGTAACTATTATTCTCTCGGTTTTTGTAGGTAGGTCAAGGGTAAATTTACCTTCGGCATCTGAGTTGGTATATTCTGTTGCTGATGCAACAGAAACTATAGCCTGTTCAATGGGTTTTCCGGTTCCAGATTCCAGAATAGTACCATATAACTTGTATCCGCCTGTATCTTGTGCCAAAAGTGCAACGAAACTGCTAATGGCAACCAACATATATGTAGCCAGAATTCGTAGGTTAAGGTGTTTATGTGTCATGAAGACGAAGTATTTAGGGTGTTTCATTTCATTTATTACAGTGATTTTCATTTTCAGGATATTTATTACTCAATGGGAGTAAATAATACATAATCCCAAAACATTTGTCCGGGTTCAAGACTTGATAATTTAATAGTATGTTTTTGTGTTACTTCAAAGTTTACCTCGGCAATATCAATAGGATCAGTGCCCCAGCCCTTAGTTTCCGGATCAGCAATACCAACGTATTTGCCATCTACTTCGCAGGATGTTTTAGCCCATGCCGGACCGTTGAAGAAATGGCCCTGGAGCATATATTTTCCTTTCATGATTTTTGGGGTTGTTAATTCTACCCAAAAATGTCCATTCATCGATATTGCATCGTCGTCCATTAAAAAGTGGCCGGGCTTAATATAATACATAAGGTACTCACCATCCCATTTCAATTCTTTGAAAGTGTTTTGGCCATCGTAAAAACTTTCGTAAAAGTTATGGTAATATGGGCCCTGCTTAATATCAAAAAAATCAGTAGTCTGAAACAAGACTGGTTCGGGATCCGACTCGATATAAGGCAGCAACGAATTTATAGTATGAATAGCTCCATTTTTCGCTGGGATATTGGATAAATCGAAATAGAATCCTGTATAGGACGAATCGGTCTTATTGATTTTAAAATCTTTCTCAACCCGGATATTCAAATAATTGTCATACGATATAAGATAGTAAACATCGCGCGGAGCAAAGTCAGAAAAATAATTTGCCTCGGACAGGCAGTGGTAAAGCATGTATTTATAAAAACCATTTTCTCTGTCTGTTAGATCTCCCGAGTCACTATACTTGTTAATAAGGTCATCAATCGTATAAATTCCAAACCGGTTAAAAAGTGTATCCGGAACGGCTAAAATGGTAAACCATGCCCTGGCAGTGGCATTACCAAACGGGAATTCAATTATTTTTAATGTGTCTTCGAGTCCGGTTCTGGCAAGTCCTTCAATAAAAATTGAATAACCTTCGTATGAATCCAGTACCTCGATAACATTTTTTGTAACAGGCTTCAAAACTTTATCGATTTCCTGTATATATCCGTTTGAGACATCAATATCTCTGTGTATTATAGTAGCAGTTTTATTGAGAACAATTTCAATGTCTGGCAAATCGGAAGCAACATTGTCTCCATTTGCATTTGCATAAGGTAAGGTACCAAGGCCAATTGAAGCTGTAGTAATTTCATGAGTAAAAATGTGATTTTTCACCATGGTTGTAAGTACATCCATTTCAATCTGGGTATAATCTGTAACGTTCAAATCGGCATAATACTCCTTCATGCCTTCATCGGTGGGTAATAATAAAGTAAACGGACCGCGAACCCTTAATAAATTATCAATTCCGGTATAGTTTAATACCTTACTAAACTCAGAGAAATCATCGTCGTGGGCTAATACGTAATCAGTAATAACCAGATCTTGATTTTTTGGCTCCCAATATACGGGCTTATCTTCGCAACTCAAACCCAATAAGAAGATATTTAGCAAAAGAGTCATCTTCAGTGTGATACCCATTATGCCAGTTTTATTCATTTTTGTTTTCATAGTCCTTCAACTTTTAGTCTGTAATATGGATTACCTATCGTAAAATGGGTTTTGCACCAGTTTTTTGTTTACCTGTATTTCGTTATAATGTATTGGCAGGTAGTAACTCATAGTATCCACTACTTTTGATCTCATAACAGCTAATTTTTGAGCATCGGTTGCTTTGGATAACAGCATATCCATAATGAGCTGTTTATTTTCGAAATGGTTTTTCTTGGCAAACCTTAAAACATCGTACCAGCGTTTGCCTTCCGCTGCAAATTCCCTTCCTCTCTCAGCGAGCAGGGTATTTCTGAAATTGACCAAAGAAAAAGTAGGTGTATACGATACACCGGCACGCTCAGCTATTAGTCTGACCAGGTAATTGGCTTCTTCAAAATTTCCTGTTTCAGCAAGTGCTTCGGCTTTAATAAAAAGAATATCGGCATATCGGTAATAAATGAAGTTTGCATCTCTTTCATTATCCGTTCGCTTTTTCTGATTCAGGCCTGTTTCATCAGTACCAACATATTTCCAAAGTGGCCCTTTTGAACCCGACATACGGATATCATTTTGCCTGTCATAATCGATATAACTTAAATTAACGCTTAAACTATTCAGGAGTGAAACATATATCGGATTTTCCTGTCCATCAAAATCGTCATCGTATTGAAGTTCAAAAATGCTTTCAAGTCTTGAATTTCCAGGGTAATATATTTTAAACCAATCGTTGCTTGGTTCCAGACCTAAAGCACCGCTGTTCATTATTGAATCGCAATATGTGATACACTCATTATACCTTTCACTCCAAAGCAATACATCAGCCATTAAAGCCTGAATGGCATATTTGTTTGCACGGCCTTTTAAGAGGGAAATGTCATTGGCAAATTTATCTGTAAAAGCAAGCGCACTGGCAACTTTTAAATCGGATACAATTTGATTTAAAACCACTCTTTCTTCGCTTTTGGGGAGGTAAAATTCAACAGTATCTGAAACAGTTGGGGATAAAACCAGCGGAACATCTTTCCACAATCTGACTAAATAAAAATAATTCAGTGCACGCAGGAAAAGCATTTCTGATTTTATGTCATCAATCACCTCATCTGTAAGGGTTTTGTCTTCTTTTTGAACAATTGGAGCATAATGCATTACAGTATTGGCAAGATTAATAACATTGTAGTATGAACTCCAATTTGCAACACCATTGGTGGTTGAAATATCGCTGGCTGCAATACGCTCGTAATCACCAAAAATTCCACCGCTTATTGAAATAAAATCTGCCCGGACTTCACCCATAAGAAGTGATTTCTCCATGGTGCCTCTAAGCGCATCGTAAGTAGCGGCTATTACACTGTTTATATCATCGCTGGTTTTCCAGAATTCTTGTTTTATTAACTCATTTTCCGGTTCAATATCAATCCAGTCGTTGCATCCTGTATTCCAAAGCAAGCAGGCGCCAAGAGCAAGAAAGATTTTTATTTTATTACGAGAAGCAGATATTTTCATCGTGTATTGTTTTATTTGTTTCAGTTATTAGAATGTTAATCCTACACCCAATGTATATCTAATACTTGGAGGAGTGCGGCTAAAATCTTTAGGTAATTGGTCGGGTCTGCTTGGAATTGATACTTCCGGATCCTGTCCTGAATAATTTGTCCAGGTATAAATATTGTATCCGGTGAAAAACAACTTCAGATCACTTAAATTTAAATTGGTAATCATTTTCTTTGGAAAATTATAGGTTATTGAAGCTGATTTAAAACGAATATATGAACCATCTTCAACAAAACGACTTGAGCCCAACCAATTATAACCTTCGTTATATAAAGCTCTCGGAACATCTGTTTCGTCTCCTTCCTTTCTCCATCTCCAATTGGTTGCTTTACTCTGATTATCGGAGTTATACATTTTTTCGGTATCCATACGGGTTTGGTTGATTATTTCCTGTCCGATTCTGTAATAAATAAACAGGTTAACTGTCAACCCCTTGTATTGTACCCGGGGGCCAAATCCTCCCATCAGTTCGGGGTTGGTATCGCCCAGGTAAACAATATCGAGTTCATCTATCTTTCCATCATAATTTCTATCGGCGTAATGTGCATCGCCTGCTTTATAAATGTAGGCTGAAGATCCGCCATGAATCATATGCATGGGTAACTCCTGTCCCGGTTCATATATCAGGTTGTCATTAACATCTCTAACATAGGTATCTTCGGTTTTTGAGTATACTCCTTTATATTCGTAACCAAAGAATCCTCCGATAGGTTCGCCGGGAACAACAGCTGTTTTATAGTTACCATTATCCTCCATGTTGCCCGATTCCAGACTAAAATTTTCTGGTAGCTGCAACACAAGATTTTCATTGTGCGAAGCATTAAAGTTGAAACTAATTTTAAGGTCATTCATATCAATTAACTTATAGTCAATTGAAACTTCAATTCCCTTATTTTGTAACTCGCCATCGTTTGTATTAAATGAACCAAAACCTGTACTTGTTGGAATTCCTGTATTCCATAAGAATAAATTATGGGTTGTTTTTTCATAAACGTCAAATTCAATATTCAGCCTGTTTTTATGGCCATAAAATGAAAACCCAAGGTTTGTCTGCTCAATATTTTCCCATTGTAAACCGGTTAATTCCATATTTTTTGGCACAACTCCTGCTGTGTTTAGGTATGCAAGATCATTTCCTGCCCTGTAAGTATTGAAATACAAGTAACTATCACCAGGTGCATTTCCGGATATTCCCCAGCTGCTGCGTAATTTAAAATCATTAATAAAATTAATATTTCTTATACCGGGTTCTTCTGAAATACGCCAGGCAAAAGTAGCGGCCGGGAAAATACCCCATCGTGCTTCACGACTGTATTTAGAGTTTCCTTCAAGTTTAGAACTTAGGGAGAAAATATATTTATCTTTAAATTTATAATGTGCTGAAGCGAAGGCACCAATGGATCGATACTCAGAAAACCAGGCATACATACTGGTAATAGTTTTATCTCCCACAGTAGATGTTTCATATTCCGAGAAAGATCTACTTGTTTCTAAATGGTAGGCTCTTGTTGTAGTGAGTTCGGCATCGAACTGACCCAGTATTAATAAATCATGCGTTTGGGTTGAAACCGGGGTGTAAATAATTTTCGTCATATTATAAATCGACGACTTATTGGTAAATTCATTTGTTGCCTTGCGGGTTACATTATCAGAAAAGTTAAATCCAATAGCTTTATAGGGGAGAAATTTCTCCATTTTTTTATCAAACACATCAAGGGTAATTGTTGAGTTCATGCTTAGTTTTTCTGATATATTGTACATCAGGTTAAACCCGGCTCTTAAATTGTCCTGATAGCGTTTATGTGTACTAAGTTTTGCAAAAGCAACCGGATTTACTATATCACTTGCAGTACCCTGCAGTGTTGTTGCGGGGGTAAAAAAATCATCGTACGGAACATTATTTGTATCTCTCACATAAACCGAAAGGTTGGGCATTTTTCGGTAAGCCATGGAACGCAGGCTTCTGTTACCGTTATAGTAACCATCTTCAAAATCATAGTTTGCATCCTGATTATAGTGAGTATAAAGAATATCGGAGTTAAACTTTAATTTAGATGATATTTGATAATCGAATGACGTACCCACATTTGTTTTAGCCAGCCTCGTGCCAATGGTAGTACCTTGCTCATCCTGGAATCCAACAGATACTTTATATCCGGATTTTTCTCCACCTCCACGAACCGAAAAGTGATGTTGATGGGTATAGGCAGTCCTGGTAATTTCCTCAATCCAGTTGGTATTTTGGGCATAGTTCCAATATTCTTCCTTCCAACTCTTGTCATAAGCAATCTCTCGTGCATGACTTCCTTCCAGATTACCACCTAAAAAGTTATTTCGCTCATCCAGATTATAATGCGATTCGGCAATAAGTTTTGAATATCCTCCACCGTCAAGCATCGGAATGGGGTCTGGTTCGTTTGCCTGAGTTACTTTATAGGTGTAATCAAAAATTGGTTTTGAACGAGTTCCTCTTTTTGTTTTTATCATTAGAACTCCGTTTGACGCTTTAGAACCCCAAATAGCAGTTGCTCCGGCATCTTTTAAAACCTCTATCGATTCAATATCTTCAGGTGCAACATCAATCAGGTTACCAAATTTTTCAACATCGGCGCTACCGAAATCAAAACTTTCATCTACCTGCGTATCGTACGGTATTCCGTTAATTACAATAAGCGGACTATTACGGGCGTTTAGTGTTGCTGTTCCTCGAATACGTATGTTCAAGCCAGCTCCCGGGTCACCGGAAACCGCAGAAATATCAACATTTCCCATACGTCCCTGTAGCATTTCCTCAACAGTGGTGGTCATACTCGATTTAAGTTCTTCAAGTTCCAGACGGTCAACTGCCACAGCTCTGTCGCGGATTGATATAATACCATCGTTACCCATTTTTTCGCCAACAACAGTAACGGCATCAATGGCAGTTGATGACTCAAAAAGGGTTACATCAATTTTTTTCCGGTTATTAACTTTAATAATTTGTTTGTCATAACCCAGCATCGATATTTGGATAGTGGTATTTCCGGAATTAACCTTCATAATGTAATTACCGTTTACGTCGGTAATGGTACCGTTGCTAAACCTTCCGTTTTCATCAACTTCTACAACATTGGCGCCAATTAAAGGCTCGTCATAGGTTCCGTCCATTATTTGTCCACTGATATAAAAGGTCTGGGAAAAACCCGCCATAGAAAGCATAATAAGCAAAACGCTAAGGCATATTTTCAGGGTTAAATTTCTCATAGTCAGATGGGTAAGTTATTATTGTTTTGTTATATTCTTATTGATTTATACAATACTTTTATTTCTGAAGTACAGTATTAATTTTATGGATTACACCAAACTCCATAAGTTTATTTGCATCGTCGTGGTCAACAGTTATGGTTTGTCCCGAGCCGTCGGTTATACTTAAGCTATGTACCGCGTTTGAAAAACTCAGGGTTTCATATACGATTTGTTCTCCAACAATACTGTTAATCAAATGTGTTGCATTGGTGCCAGAGAATACGCCATCATCAAATATGCAGCGGTTTCTAACGAAATGATAGTAAATGAAGTCCCTTAATCCTTCAACATCAGCCGGGATTAAGCCAGCAAGTTCTGCATCAGCAACAGCCTGATTTGTCGGAGCAAGTATAGTCCATTGATCCAACTCAGAAATAGTAATAAGACGTGGTTTTACCACTCCTGGCAGTTCATAATCAACCTGGGCACTGTCTATTATTCCTGCCTGTGCAAGTAAATCGACAAAGGAAGAGAGTTCAGGATCAGCCATCATTCGCTCTGCTGCATTCAAAGGCTTTTTAATCGTATTATCCAGATAAAACAGATTTCCATTTTTTTCACTTGGTAAGGTTTCGACTATGGTATTATGGTCGTTAACTACCTGGTTTCCGCCACCCTGGATTTCTCCATTATTATAGTAGATATAGTTATCGGATTCCATTCGTATAAAGCCTTCGCCATTGAAATTTTCAATAAGACCAAAGTAGAAATAATTTTTCACCAGTTCTTCAATGTCAGTTTCAGCCATAGAACTCCATACTCCAACGCTATTCCGGATTTCTAAATTAACAACACC
>JAFGOZ010000661.1 GCA_016926235.1 Bacteroidales bacterium
GAGAAGAGCAAAATTAAATTATTTAAATATATGTTAAAGACTAGCTGGCTGCTTTTGAAACTATTTTTCCGTAGACTCTGGCAGAGATATGTTGTCCTTGACTTTCATCCTTTAATATTGTTCTATCTTTTTGCTTTTTTCAACACGGCAGTAATTCTTATTCCCTTCACAATAAGATTCTTTGTTTTATATGCCCGCGAAGGAGTGGTTCCAAAAACTACATTCACAATTATGGTTTTCACTTTCCTGATAACTTTTCAGTCAGTTCTCTTTGCTATCTGGATGGATATGGATTATAATAAGAGGAGATGACAAAGAAAGTAATTATAAAAGATTACATATTGAATGGATTATTTATAAATCTATATTTCCCCTTTAAATATCTTCCATCACCTGTTGGTGATATCTTAAGATATTTGATTGTTAAAATATTTATCAAAAAAATGGGGAAATGCAGAATATATGAAGGTGTTACATTTTGGTACCCATACAACATACAAATTGGCAACAATGTTACAATTAATGAGTTTATATATTTTTCGGCTTATGACAATATCATTATAAAAAACAATGTTAGAATAGGAACACGAGCAACTTTTATTACTTCCGATCACGTTTTTATTGATAAAAAAAAACCAATATTTAGACAGGGTCTCCAAAATGCCCCTATAATTATTGAAGACGATGTTTGGATCGGTGCAAATGTAACTATTCTAAAAGGTGTAAAAATTGGGAAAGGAACTATCATAGCAGCAGGAGCAGTTGTAACCACGGATGTTCCTGAATATTCAATATTTGGAGGAGTGCCAGCAAAACTGCTTAAAACTCGTGAATAAAAAAAGAACCATACATCTTTTACTATCAGGTTTATTTACAGCTTTGCTAATTGCTGTTATTCTTTATTTTGTATCACTTGCAGATTTAGTTCAAGCTCTTAGTTTAGTAGGTTATAAATTCATTATTATTGGTTTCTTTTTACACTTAGTTACATATTTTATAAGAACTATTTTACTCTATTTCTTTTTAGGAACTAATTCAATGACATTCAAATACCTTCTTTCTATTCATTTTATTCAAAATTTCTTTGTTCATCTTATTCCGGCAAGTCTTGGTGAGTTTTCATTTCCTATTCTGTTAAAAGATAAAGTAAAAATGTCAGCAAGTATTTCTGCTTTGCTGATTACCAAAATTTCAATAATGGTGGGATTACTATTTTTATTTGTTATATCAATATATATAATCTTTAAAGATCAAATTCATTTTGGAATTGGGATTTCTTCAATTATTACATTATCAATTATTTTTATAAGTCTTATTTTCATCCGTATACATAAAAAAAATCTTAAGAATCAGTTTTTACAAAAGATAAATAGTGCATTTATAACATTAAAATTATCCGTCAAAAGAGATTTAAGAAAGTTTAGAGATGTAAAATTCTGTATACTATTCATCATGTTAATATTTGTAAGTAATTTATCATTGGCATATTTTTACATTACGATTCTTAAAGGAATGGGTATTAATTTAAATTTCTGGCAATCAATATTTATCTCAACGCTTGGTATATCTTTTCTAATTCTGCCATTTAAAAGTTTTGGTGGATTTGGCACCTCGGAGGGTTCCTGGGCTGTTGGAATGGTACTCATAGGCTTTGATAAAACAATTGGCATTCAAACTGGTTTTGTAACTCATGTTTTTGCTTTATTAAATGTATTAATATTATTAATTATTGGCATTGTCCTACTTATTCATGAAAAACGAAAAATAGAATTGAAAGTAAATAATATTAAAAGTGTTTATTCCTAATGATACTCCTTTATATAAAATTTATTTTCATTAAATAGGCGTTATGATATATTGTACAATAAAATCTTATTACGATCGATAAAGTATAAATGAGAAAGGTTAGTTTATTAAATTTCATAAATGAGAACGAAAGGCGAACTCTATTCATTCTTGTTTTATTGACAGTAATATTGAGAACAGTATTTGCTTATATAGCTTATTCAAAAACAGGAACAACAAGGTGGGCGGATGATTTTTATTATATCAATGCCGGCACAAAGATAGCTGAAGGAAACTGGTTTACTTACACCGACATGAGAAATTATCTGATAGTCGGCCCTGTTATACCTTTATTGGTATCATTATTCATTAGGTTATTCAACAACTTCATCATCCCGTTTTTTGCTTACAACATTATTTCAACATCATTGATGGTTCCGGTTCTTTATTTACTCGGGAAAGAGGTATTCAATAAGAAAACAGGATGGATTTTAGCTATATGGGGTATCTTTTTTATAGAAGCATTCAAATACTCTGCTAACATTAACAAAGAATCCACATTATACCTTTTCTTACCCTTGACCTTGCTTTTTCTCATAAGGAGCATTAACCAAAGCGAAAAAATTAAAAACATAATATATGCATCACTTTCATTTGCATGGTTAATACATACCGATGAAAGATTTTTTATTTATCTCCCGTTATTTTGCCTGGGTTTTTTCTTAATAAAACCATTCAGATTAATATCCTTTTCCAAATTAGCGTTTGTTTGGTTATTCTCTGTGTTAATTTTAATGCTGCCATGGAGTATAAAGAATTATAAAATATATAATCAGGTTGTAATACTTACACCCCGTACGACTGTATTCACATCAAAATTATGGGGTGAATATATTTCATCCGGAGTCTCTCAGTTGTTTGATGAACAGGCAAAAAAAGAATTCAATGTTAAGAAATTTGAACATGGGGCTGATCTGATTGAACATTATGGGTTAGTGCCACGAGAGTATGGCAAAAAAGAAGCAATACTAAAAGCTTTTATCCATTTCTGGCAACCCACATTTTTCAAACCGGCTTTTATTCAATATGGTTTCAGGATCCAGAAATGGTCTCTCAGCCATAATTTCGCCAGCCTTTTATTCTATGGCATCTTTATTCCTTTCTATGTTGGTGGTATCTTCCTTATGATTAAAAGAAAACATTTTATCGGAATATTTCTCGCCGCAATACCATTCATCCATAGCTTGATGCATGCTTTTATGGTTTGGCCGCTGGAGAGGTACAGATCCCCTGTAACTTTTATAATTGTAATGATTGGAATATTTACTTTTGTCGAGTTAACCATGAACAAAAGAAGAAGCCATATAATTCATACTTTTGAAGAAAATGGAATTTAATCCAAAAATAAGAAAAGGTTTTTTCTTCTGTGTATAGGGGGCATACTGCTAAAATTGAACATAATTTTCCCACAAATTTTGTGTAATAAAACCTGCAAGAATATTGAGGTTAAGATTGCAAGTTATGAAGGCAATATATAAAAAAATAAATGAGAAAAATAGGAATGATATTGTTTTATGTGTTTTCGGTTTTAATTTGATAATAACATTTGTATTGGTGATTTTTATATTTTTAAATGATTTAGATTTTAAGGATTTGCTTCTAAGAGATGATGGGTATTATATGCTAGCAAAAAAATTTGCAAATGGTGAATTTAATTCAGGATCTGTAATGGGACCAGGATTGCCTTTGATTTATGCTCCTATACATTTCTTCAATGAATCCCTGCATCCTTTTATTAGATTGTTAGTTTCTCAGGTTGCGGTACTTATAATTCTGTTCATAGTTTCAAAACTCACAATCCAATATTTAAACAATAAGCAATTATTATGCGGCTTATTTATGGTAATTTTAAATCCGGTTTTTATTCAATGGTCATTCAGAACTTCAGTAGATCTGTACCTATCACTTTTTTTAGGATTATTTATTTTATATTTATTTAAATACATAAATAGCGGCAAGATTATACATATTTTTTTCTCATTTTTAGCATACTCATATGCAATTTTTACCCGCCAATCATTTATTTTAATTCCTGTAGTATTATTAATTACGTCATTGTTTGTTTTAAGAAGTAAAAGACTCATTATAATAAGCTTTACATTATTTCTTATATCAGGTGTTTCTTTTATTGCAACTGGTCTTTACCTGCAAAATAATATCGGATCAGCAAAATTAAATGCGGATTTTGGAAGGTCAACTACGATTATTACTAATTTAATAATGACAGAAACAATTTTAGAAACTGGCCAGTTTCATAAAGGAACCGTTGATTATTATAACATTAAAGAACAATTACAAGGGGATCACAATATTAACAAGGGGGTAGATTATATTTATTTTAAGTTAAATAAATTTTATGAAGATTTTGAGATGCATTATCCTGGTGGGAACACCATCCAAATGATATTTTATTACATAAAGATACATACTGATGTTTTTATCGCCAAGGTACTCTTAGGACCTATATTCTTTTTTGCATTGTCTTCAAGAGAGTTAGTTTCATATTTATTGTTAATAATTACAGTTGTTAATTCTTTACTGATCTGGCTAACCTTAAAATCTTATCTGGTGATTGAAGAAAACAAGCAGTTTTTTTTCATTCTGTTTGCTATTTTGTTCGGCTATTTCCTACTTCATTGGATGACTCATGCTTATAGCAGATATTCCTTAACTATCTTGCCTTATTTATTTATCTGGACAGGTCCTCAAGTAGTGAATATTTTAAACAAATTTAGCGATAGATTTTAATTTATTAAAACATGAAAGTTATAATCCTTTGCGGCGGTATGGGAACCCGCCTTCGTGAGGAAACAGAATACAAGCCCAAACCTATGGTTGAAATTGGAGGTAAACCTATCCTTTGGCATATAATGAAACACTATGCCCATTATGGTTTTAAGGAATTCATTCTGGCGCTTGGATATAAGGGGAATGTGATCAGAGATTATTTTATAAACTATTATAAATATAATTCTGATTTTACAATTTCACTTGGAGACGGGGGTAAAACAAGGTATCATAATGACTGTATAACCGATGACTGGTCAGTGACATTAGTAGAGACGGGTTCTGACTCAATGACCGGTTATCGTGTTAAATCAGCCGGTAAATATGTTAATGAAGATAATTTCATGGTGACATACGGAGATGCAGTATCTGATGTAAACCTAAAGAAACTGGTAAAATTTCATGTGGAGCAGGGATTAAAAGGGACCGTAACGGGAGTATATCCTCCCTCACGTTTTGGGGACCTCGATACAGAGGGAAATAAGGTAATAAGATTCTACGAAAAAGTAAAAGATGAAAAACGCCAGGAACCTATTAACGGCGGATATTTTGTTTTTAAGAAGGAATTCCTGAACATGATCCCTGATGATCCGGATACTGATCTTGAACGGATTCCAATGAAAATGCTGACAGAAACGGAACAGCTAGCTGTTTACAGGCATTCAGGCTTCTGGCAGTGCATGGATACATACCGTGATAATCAGTTGCTTGAAAAGATGTGGAATGAAAATCCGGTGTGGAAGATTTGGGATTGAAGGAAAGATTGAATGATTGGGTGATTGGATGATATGATCGAACACGGATGACACAGATTAAGCTGATTTTCACGGATTTTTATCTGTGTAATTCCGTAAAATCAGTGTCATCATTATTCTAATCTTTATTAAATGCAAAATATCGGAAATTTCTATAAAAACAAAAAAGTTCTTGTTACCGGTCACACCGGTTTCAAAGGGGCCTGGCTTACTATATGGTTAAAGCAATTGGGAGCAGAAGTTATCGGCATTGCCCTCGATCCAAAGACCGAAAGGGATTTATTTCTTCTTGCAGGTCTTCCTGAGATGATCAAAGATTACAGACAAGATATCAGAGACCTTAATAAGATTAAGGAAACTCTAACTCACGAAAATCCTGAAATAGTTTTTCATCTTGCTGCCCAAGCATTGGTCTTGCCCGGGTATGAAAATCCTGTTTCGACTTTCGAAACAAATATAATGGGCACAGTCAACATTCTTGAAGCCTGCAGCCACACTCCTTCCGTAAAACAAATAGTTGTTGTTACAACCGACAAGGTGTATGAGAACAAAGAAAGCCTGACAGGATATAAAGAAACCGATCCACTTGGCGGTTATGACCCATACAGCGCCAGCAAAGCAGCTGCCGAGATAGTTACCCAATCATACCGCCTTTCTTTCACGCAATCACCCAATCAATCAATCAATCAATCGATCTCTACCGCCCGCGCCGGCAACGTCATCGGCGGCGGCGACTGGTCAGAATACAGACTTGTACCAGATTTTATCAGATCGCTTGAAGAAAGTAAACCGATGATTATCAGGAATCCTGATGCAGTAAGACCCTGGCAGCATGTTCTGGAGCCACTGGCAGGGTATCTTCTTCTGGCACTTAAAATGTCAGAAGATCCTGTGAAATATTCTGGTCCCTGGAACTTTGGCCCCCCGGAAGCATATATTATAACCGTGAAAGAGGTTGTTGATAATCTTCTAGCTTACTGGGATAATGGTAGTTGGGAGCAATCAAAAAATAGTAATAAGCCACATGAGGCTGGAATATTAAGGCTTAATATAAATAAGGCTTTGAATATATTAGGATGGAGGTCTGTGCTGGATTCATGGCAGGCAATTGAATGGACAGTTACTTGGTATAAAAATTACTTTAATTCTGATGTATATCAGCTTTGTGTTGATCAGATTAACAGTTATATGCTGAAATGGAATTCAGAGAACTTAAAATAGAGGGATTGTTTGAAATTATGCCACAACCCCATAAAGACAAAAGAGGGTTTTTTATGAGGGTTTACGATTCAGATGAATTCAAAAAAGCCGGGTTGTGCATTGAATGGGTACAGGAGAATCATTCAAAATCAGAAAGAAAAGGCATTATCAGAGGACTTCATTTCCAATTGGAACCATTTGCAGAAACAAAGTTGGTCAGGTGCATTAGGGGAGAGATATTTGACGTTGCTGTTGATCTGCGTAAGGAGTCTTATACATTTGGGAAGTGGCAGGCTATAGTTTTATCGGAGAAGAACAGAAAAATGTTTTTTATCCCCAGAGGCTTTGCTCATGGATTCTGCACAATGACTGAAATCAGCGAAGTAGTATATAAAGTTGATAATTTTTATTCTCCCGCACACGAAAGAGGATTGATCTGGAACGATACTGATATTGACATTAAATGGCCTGTCACAAATCCTATCTTGTCTGAGAAAGACTCAAAGAATATTACATTTAAACAATTTATTGAACAAGGATAGCACAGATTAAACTGATGAACACAGATCAGATCCATGAAAATCAGTAAAATCCATTTCAGCAGTGTACCAATACAACCATCAATGAACATACGATTATTCAAACCTTCTCTGGGTGAAGAAGAACTGCAAGCAGTTAAAGAAGCTTTTGACAAATCCTGGGTTGGTTTAGGGCCCAAGGTGGACGAATTTGAAGAAGCCTGGAGAAAGTTCATCGGTTGTGAAAAGGCCGTTGGAGTAAATTCTGCTACCGCCGCTCTTCATCTTGCTTTAGCTTGTTTCAAGTTTCCGGAAGGCAAGAAGGCCCTTGTCCCTTCACTTACTTTTTCATCAACTGCATCAGCTGTACTTTACAACAGACTGATCCCTGTTTTTGTCGATTCCGATCCAGTTACGCTTGGTATTAGTCTCGAAGATCTTGAAAAGAAATACGATAAAGATTGTGTGGCTGTTATTCCTGTCCATTATGCCGGCCATCCTGTTATAATGGATAAGCTGGTACCATGGGCCAGAGCAAGAGAACTGAAAATAGTTGAGGATTGCGCACATACTGCAGGAGGGGTTTACATGGGCAAAACGCTTGGTACCTGGGGCGATATCGGATGCTTCAGTTTTGAAGAAAAGAAATGTATGACTACAGGCGACGGGGGCATGATGGTTACAAATGATCCGGAACTATTCAGGGATGTAAAGGCAATGCGGTGGGTAGGAATTGACAAGGATAACTGGAAAACAGCCCAGGCATACACAACCGCTAATCATGATGCAATGCACTGGTTTTATGAACTTAATGTTCTGGGATATAAATACAATATGAATGATCTGGCAGCCTCAATAGGTTTGGTTCAGCTTAAAAGATTGCCGCAGTTTAACAAACGGCGATCGGAAATAATCAGACAGTATATGGATGGGATAAAACTTTTTCGGAAAATCGAACCATTACTCCCATATGAACCTGAGAATTATCCATATCAGATTTTTGGAATAAGGGCAGATAACAGAGATGAACTAATGATCCATTTGAAAAGTAAAGGTATCGCAACAGGATGCCATTATACCCCTCTTTCAATTCAGCCCTTATTTAGAAAATGGGGGGGTGATTGCCCTTTTATTGAGCTTGAAGCTAATAAATTTATTACACTTCCTTTGCATTCAGATTTGCTCAAAAAAGAAGTTGAATATATCCTGGATGCACTGAATACTTTTGTTGATTAGTATGCTGAAGTATAGGAGAATTTATGATTTTGATTTAATAGTTAATTTTCTATTGAGTACCTTTTCTTCACCCACACACTGGCCGGAGTGGAATCTATTGGTCAGCAAATTTTTCAAGACAGAATTTTATTATTTTGGAGCAATTGACGGTAATAAGTTAGTAGGTATCTGTCCGGTTCATAAAAAAAAGGAAGTTTTAACAAGTCGTTTGATTTCCGGTCAATATCATTTTATTCCAAACGGAGGTTGGCTGTTCAATAAGTTCAAAAAAATTAATCTCTCTGATATACCTTTACCTTATAATTCAGCTTTTGAATGTTTTGCACTTCCTGCTCTGACCGATTTTAAAGTGACATATACTCAATTAAGAAAACCATTTCAAACGCTTATAGTCGATCTGAGATCCTCTGAAGAAATTATTTGGAATGATTCAGTTGATTCCAAAAGGCGTAACATGATCAGAAAAGCATATAAAACGGGAATAAGGATTTTAAAAGAATCAGGAAATTTGGATCTTTTTTTTTTACTTAATTCTGATTCAGCCAAATCAAAGGGCCTTGAACATTTACCATTAAACTTTTTTTCTGAATTAATCCAGCAATCACATAATATAAAATTCATTCCTTTTGTTGCATTCAATGGCGAAGAACCTGTTGCGGCACTAGGTTTAATTCATGATAAGGACTATTCATATTATTGGTTGGGAGCCACAAAACAAAATTCAAAAAATATGGGCCAAGGTGAATTATTACAATGGGAAGCCATTAAGTATAGCAAATCTCAAGGATGTAAATATTATGATCTTTGTTATATAGAAAAAGAAAGATTACCTCACATTTACCAGTTTAAAAAAGGATTTTCTCAAACCGAAGTTCAAATATCTTACTTAACACGGAAAACACTTATGTATCGTATTCTTAATAAGTTGCAAAAATCATCAAGTCATTAATCATCAAGTGAATTACTTATTATTTGCAAATTCCCAAACAGGGAGTCCAATAATTTCAGAAATAGGGAAAGTTGCAGCGCCCAAAGTTGTTATTACCAGGCTTAAAAGTATCGATTCCTGGGGGAATATTATACATAGATTTTTAAAAAATAATTTAACGGTTGAAGATAAATTACGATTTTTTTATAAAATAAGATTTTACGATTATCATTCTTTAAATGTTAAACGACTAAAAAGAATTATTGAAAATAATAATATTGAAATTGGTTTTATAACTACTTTTTCATATATAATTCCACAGAAATTTATTGAATTGTTTCCCAACGGGATTTATAATTTTCATCCCTCTTTGTTGCCAAAACATGGGGGGCCTAATGCACTATTTTGGGTTGTATTTTCTAATGATGAATATACAGGTACAACCTGTCACAGAGTAACGGAAGTTTTAGATCATGGGCAGATTTTACTACAAAAGAAATACCCGGTTAATAAAATGGATGCGAGAGAATTATTTAATTGTTATGTCAAAGATATAGCGGGAATGATCCAGGACATTATGAGTAATTATCGACAGCTATTTTCTAACTCCAGAGATATGGAAGTAACAGAATATGATCCCCCCCAAATACCTTATATTGATTTTTCTGAAAGTAACAATAATCGTGATCTTGTATTAAGATATAAGAGAGCCATAAGACCGCTTGTTTGATGGAAAATAAAGGGCAAAAAACAGAAGAGTGGGCTGATTTCTGGAAAGGATCTTCACCTGAATCTGAAATACAAATGTGGGACTTTTTCGGATTACGTCCGTGGATACTAAAATACACCCCACGTTATGGCAAAGTATGTGAAGCCGGCTGCGGTTTGGGCAGATATGTTTTTTACCTGAATAAACTTGGGATTGATATTGACGGTCTGGATTTTGAACAGAGGACAATTGAAGGCTTACATGCCTGGAAGAAAAAAAATGGTTTTGAGAAGGTTTCATTTATTCATGGCGATGTTACCAAACTCCCTTATGAGAATGATTTCTTAAGCAGCTATATATCGCTTGGTGTTATTGAACATTTTATTGATGGTCCTAATGTGCCTTTAAAAGAAGCCTATAGAGTGCTACAGCCCGGGGGAATAGCAATTATTACCACACCATCAGTTTCGTGGTATCTTTTTTATAGGGATCATCTAAAAAGAGGCATTAAGAATCTCATTAAAAGAATAATTGGGGAAAAAATAATCAAACCGGCGTTTTTTCAATATTGGTACAGACCAAAAAAACTTAGGAAATTTATTGAAGATTCTGGATTCTATGTAACAAGATCAGAAGGAGCAGACATGCTATACTCATTTATTGAAGCTAATAATTTCAAAGTTGCCCACTGGACGGGTAAATCGTTGCCAATAAGAATTTCTAATAAATTTGAAGGTTCAATACTGTCTGCTTTAGGAGCTCAGTCAGTTTCAATTTCAATCAAGCTTGCAGAGAAAATGTGTTGTTTCTTTTGTGGTAAGTTAAAGGCGGCTCCCATTTCTCTAAAGTTTTATGATGTCCCTGTGTGTGATGTTTGCAGTAAAAACGAATTAGCTTTATACTACCGTAAAGGAGTAAAAGTAAAATATCATGCTCCTTACCAAGTTTTTCCACTGATCAAGCCTCAAACTGAAGAAGTATGCGAAATCTGTGGCGAGAAGTATGTTTCTGATAAAATTTTTGAGGATTTTGGGTTTACAAAATACATATGTCCTGAACATCTGCAAGAAGCAATCTGCAATATTAGATTATCAAATACAGCTATTCAACCTGTATTCAGGCTTAGAAAAAAGCTAAAGAGATAATTAAAGTATTATAATCCTGTTAGTAAATAAAAAAGTATACCTGTGTTTGATAAATTGTTAGCTACGAAATGGGGGGAAAGGATTCTCTAGATTGTTGAATTGGCAAAGGGTCAAAAAGAATTCAATTAAAAGTTGTTATCAACTTCAAAAATGATCTTCTCATTATCTATATGTTTTAATATCGTTGACATTGTATTAGGTGACAATAAAAATGTAATAAACCACTGGATATAAACATTGTACAACGTTGTTATAAAATGACAATCCTTAGTAATCTTAAGCTTAAAATACTGTTTCAATCTGATCTGGTTGCCTTTGTGTTGCTATTTTTAGTTGCGGCTTTTTTTGTTTATTTTTTGCCGGTATTTTTTGCCAGGATTTTCTTTTTTTTATTATTGTTATTATTCTGGCGTTCAAAAAAGAATTATTTCTGGTTTGCATTTGTATTCATTCTTATAGAGCAACCCGCGGGGTTTTTTTCAGGTGGGTTAGCTGAGGATATGCAACGATTGCCTTTATATACAATAATCTCTGGTGTTTCTCTTACTGTTGATGATTTATTCATTATAGCAGCACTTATGAAAGCCTTGGTAAAAGGTAAAAGAAGAAGACTGTTCTTTAATAAACCATTGCAATGGCTGTTTGTATATCTGATTCTGATTTTGTTTTTTTCCTTTCTTTTTGGCATGAATAATGAAGGAATAGTCAGAACATTAAGGGTGCTCAGCTTTTGGACACTTTTTATTTCATTGCCATATTTATTGGAAAATAAAGATGAAATGATAAAATTCTGCGCCCTGTTGTTCCCATTTATCTTTCTTGTTTTTGCCGGACAGCTTTACGAGCTTATTAACGGAGTTCCCATAATAGGTGTAGTTAAACCTATTGACCCAGTAAATTACACTTATTCAATTACGCAAACAGATAACATTTACTCAGTTGCCAGGTTTATTTCAGCCCCATATTTAAATCTGTTTTGTTTCATTTCGTCACTTTTTATTGTTTTTTCAAGAAATATTGTCGGTTTAAGCAAGCTCTATTTACTTACTGTTGCTACACTTTGTTTCCTGTCAATTGTGCTTTCTGCTACCCGTGGCTGGTTCTTGGCATACACTATAACCATATTGCTTATTTTCATCACAGCTTCTGCTAAGCCTCTTAAAATAGCAGGCTGGGTTATCTTCCCTCTGTTATTATTTTTTGCCTTATACAGTATTACTCCTGCTTTCAAGATCCAGATAAATAATGCCATGGTACGGATAAGTACATTGGAGGGTCTTGCTCAGGGAGATATTACTTTAGGAGGAACCCAGCAAAGGACCACAATAAGGAGCGCCAGGGTCATGGAAGCTTTTTATAAAAATCCGGTAACCGGGTGGGGCTTTTCTTACCAGGGGAATCATGACGGCCATGTGGGAAATCAGAATCTGCTGCAATCAACCGGGTTTATCGGTTATTCATTGTTTCTCTATTTCTGGTTGTCTTATATATATAGTCTTCTCCTGGTTAAACGACGCATTTTACATGGCAATCCCTACAAAATGTCATTAGTGGTCTTATTATACGGATTCATAGGTATTTTTGTAATTCACTCCACTTCATCCCAGATGTTTGGCTATGATCCCCAGTTTTCAGCAGTGAATAAAATATTCTTTTTAGTTGGGTTTTTTGTATTCAGCGATATTTTTATGAAAGAAGCATTAAATACAGATGTTCATCTAAAGAGTATTAGAGAACCCAATTTACCTGCCTGATTTTACATTGCTTAATTTTTTATTTTGATAAATACTGAGTGCTTAAACAAAAACTAAAAACAAGTTTTCTCTCTAAACTTTTTGTACAATTTTTCCAGCTTGCGGCAACAATTATCGTAGCTCGTATTGCCGGACCGACTATATTGGGGACAATTGCTTTTGGGCTGGCTTTTGTAAATATGTTTGCTTTTATCGGGAGTCTGGGCTTTGGCAGTGCACATGTGAAAATAATCCATGAAGAGGAAGATAAAGCTAAATGTACCGGAACATATGCATTTCTTCATATTGCATCCAAACTCATGTTCCTTTTTGTGGTGATAATTTATTTCATTATACAAAAATATGTTCTACATTTTCCTTTTGAGAGCAGAGAGCATGAAATAGTAATAATGATATTTATGGGAATGATCCTGGTTAATACTTTATCAGAAATCCCACAGGCAAATTTCACTGCAACCATGGAACAGGCTAAGCAGGATATTCCGGAGATCATAAGAAATTTATTTTTACAACCGGCCAGGATCATCACCGTTCTGCTGGGGGGCGTTGCCATTTCCCTTGCATTTGTTAACCTGGCTTCTGCAATAATTATCATTCCGGTATATTGGTACCTGTCAAGAAATATAAAATATGGGAAATTTGATTTAACTCTTGCCAAACGATATTTCAAATATGGGATCCCTTTAGTGGTTTTAGCTCTGGCTTCTTCATTCGGCAATACAATTGATAAAGTCATTCTGCAATATTTTACAAATTCAGAAACTGTAGGGTATTACACAGCGGGTTTTCGGATTGGTGGATATTTTTTATTAATAGGGCAATCAGCTGGTATGTTATTTTATCCTTACTTTTCCAAAGTAATAAGTGATAAGGAAGAATTTCGTATTGAAGATAAAATATCACAGTATGAACATTTTATTTTTCTATTTGTAATGCCATTAATGCTTTTTCTGGCTATTTATTCACATACTCTGGTAATGGTTTTATTAGGAGAACAATACATTCCTTCAATCCCGGTATTAACAACCATTACACTTGCACAGTTTATTTTCCTCCTGAATATTCCGTATGGTAATCTATTGGCCGGAATGGGCTATTTTAAACTTGCAGCTATTGTCAATATAATTTTTATCATAGTATTTGCTTTGCTTCTGGTCTTTTTTGTACATCCACATTTTCTTAATTTATCAGAAAGAGGAGCGGCATATGCTTTTTTTCTCTCAAAGGTTTTTCTTGCTTCTATGTTTGTTTTCTTTGTACATAGAAAAATGGCAGTATTTAACTTTAAAAGGTATATTAAATTTTTATCTTTTGGGCTGATCACGTTCTTATTGTTTTATTTCATTTATATCAAATATGTTATAATTAATACAGGATTAACTATCTTATTTCCGGTTGCTTTCATTTCCTTTTCATATTTTGGATATTATCTTTTGGGATGGATAAAAAAGGAAGACTGGGATTTACTTATATCGGCTATAAAAATAAAACCCATGATTACCTATATTAAACAGGAGATTCTTAAAAGATAGTGAGTCAATTTGAAGATTGTTCTTATTTTCCCTTTAACACTTAATTTGCCTCGTGATTCTCAGATAGATGAAATTTTTAAAACGACTTCTTTACAGTGGAGTGCTTATGTTAAAATACCTTTTTGGGGAAACGAAACATTATTATACCGGAGAAAAAAAATCAAAATGGCAGATATTTAAAGACCTTGTAATATGGCAAATCAGGGAAGGGGAGTTTAATACTATGTATTATGCAATGGGGCTTGATTTGGCAAGATCAAAGCAAAGTGAATATCTTGGAAGGGGTAGCTTTTTACGAATTAAACAAGCCGCAGAAAATTATTTGATTGAAAAAGGTGGATTTAAAAATATTAATTATTCCGTTATTACAAAAGACAAGTTTTATGCAAATTCCATTCTTGCAGCAAACGGAATAACCTGTATTCATAGCTATGCCCTTATAAAAGGCTCATTGATATTGTTCCCGGAAGGCAGAACTGAAAATGTAGAATCACTTCTAAGTATTAAAGAGTCATTCTTTATAAAAAATATTGTTCTCGAAGCTGGTGATGGCGTTTATAA
>JAFGOZ010000662.1 GCA_016926235.1 Bacteroidales bacterium
AAAGTTAAAGGATTCAGAAACATAATAGCTCATAACTATTTTGGAATCGATGCTGAGGAAGTATGGCAAATCATTAATAGTAGCCTTACAGAACTGCAGAAAAATCTTGAAAGCCTAATAAAATAAGCCACTACTTACAACACCCGGTCATACGCAATTGCCGCGCCGAGGGGTAGCTAAAGTGGGTTCACTTGGCTATCTTTCGGGTAACACGACAAGTGAGCGCCCATGAATAGGCAACTGCGCATACCGGTGAACGTTATGCACAAGGCTAGGAAATCGTTTACCATTGAAAATGATTACTATATTTCGTAAATTTGACCTGTGAAACAGAGAATTTATATAGACACTTCAGTCTTTGGCGGATACTTTGATGATGAATTCGCAGAACATACAAAGCCATTGTTTAAAAGACTTAAAAACAATGAGTTCAAGTTATTGTTCTCATCAGTGACTCAGGATGAGCTGAATAGCGCCCCTAAAAGGGTTAAGGATTTGGTAATTGGACTAAAAGCTGAATGGACTGAGTTCCTTGATGTGACAGATGAAGCAACAGAGTTGGCGTCTGAATATATCGCAGAAGGAGTAGTTGGGCAGACAAGTTTTGCTGACTGTTTACATATAGCTTTGGCAACAATAAACCGGGCTGATTATTTAATAAGTTGGAATTTTAAACATATTGTGAATGTTGACCGAATTAGGGGTTATAACTCGATAAATATTAAAAAAGGTTACAAACAATTAGAGATACGTTCACCTAGAGAATTTGAGAAATATGAAAACAATAGATAAGACAATAGAGAAACAATTTGACGCTGTTAAATTTATGCGGGAGCAGCGGGACAAATTGAGCAAGAAGCTATCAAAGATGACTAGTGCAGAGATAATTGATTACTTTAAAAAGCAAAAATCAATTACTACAACAAAGCCCTGTGCATAACATGCGGTCATACGCAATGCGGGGTGCTGTGCCTGTTTTATTGCAACTCATTTAATAACCCTTGCAGTAACACGACAAGTTAGCGCTTTGAATCCCGCACTGCGCATACCGCCAACGTTGGCAACAATATTAGAAAAATTTGCGATTGATTCATATTTGATGTAAATTTGCATCAAAACGTAATATTATGGCAAGGCAAAGCATATCGTTTACAACACCAAATGATGAGTGGTTAAAAGCACAATTAGATAACCAAGAATATTCAAGTAAAAGTGAACTCATCAATGATTTGATTAGACAAGCAAGAAAACAGCAAGTTCAAATTGACTGGATTAGAGCGAAATTGGATAAGTCTGAAAGAAGTGGATTTACGGACAATACTAAGGAGCAAATTCTGAAACAATCAAAGTCTTTGCTTAATGGCTAAATATAGATTAAGTAATGAAGCTAAAGAAGATTTGATTCGAATTCATCATTACGGAGTTGAAAAGTTCGGAATTTCGCAAGCCGATAAATACTTTGATACGTTTTTTGAGTATTTTGAAATTATTGCCCAAAGGCCCTTTTCATTTGAATCTGTAGATTATATTAAAAAAGGATATAGACGTTGTGTTTGCGGGTCTGATAGTATTTATTATAGGTTAAATAATGAGGTAGTTGAAATAATGGCAATTATCGGAAGACAAGATGTTAATAATATCCTTTAATCTTCTGTGTAAAATACTGTTGCCAACAGCGTGTATAAGCCATTGCTGGCCGTGGGTTGCGTAGGTTAGTTCTTTTGGTTACCTTGGTGTACCTAGATAAGTAAGCGCTATGGCAACCTGCCTGGCGGCAGACAGGCGCAACGGCTCATACACGCGGACGTTGTGCGTCATGCAAGTGCACATAATGACACTCTTCCATAACTTTAATCTTAGTTATTTGTTATTTCATAAGTCTAAACCTTAAGATAATTGAGGAAGACAAAACATTAACAAATTACAGGTATGAAAACGAATGAAGAAATTTTCAAAATATTAATTGAGGAAGGATTCAGTAAAGGTGACATATCTGTTTTTGATACTTATTCCTCACCCGACTTTGTTGAGCATCAATATGGATTCGTACCACCTAATGTTATAGGCGTAAAAAAAGCTATCCAAATTTTGCATAAGGCCTTCCCTGATTTTTCATTGACAATAGAAGATTTGGTAGTTAATGATGATAAGGTTTGGGGTCGAATGACAGGAAGAGGTACTCATAAAAACCAATTTGGCCCTTTACCTCCTACTGGTAAGAGGTTTGAAATTACAGTTGTAGATATTGGGCGTTTCAAAGACGGAAAACTAATTGAGCATTGGGGTGTTCCAGATAAATTGGCTCTCATGGAACAACTTGGTATGAAACCACCACCAAAACTTATTATGAAAATAATGAGCTTGCTTAACAAGTGAAAATGAAAAGAAGAAACTTTGTTATATCAGCACTTGCAATAATACCTACACTTGTATTTGCTAAAATTGAATCAATGATTCCCATGAGAACGAAAAAAGGGTTTAAAGTAAATGCAGGCGAAGCCCGATTCGGCAAGCACTACAAAATGAAAGGTGTTACACAAAACATGTTGGACATCAAAATATCTGGAAATGACACTGAAAATGATTTAGTTGTATTTGAGCAAACCGGCCTCAGTCCTAACGGCGGACCACCTTTGCATATCCATCCATTTCAGGATGAATGGTTCTATGTATTAGACGGTGAGTACTTGTTTCAGGTTGGTGAGGACAAATATCAAATGAAATCAGGTGACACAATTTTTCTTCCGAGGAATGTTCAGCACGCCTTTATTCAATTGACAGAAAAAGGAAAAATGATAGTTTCTTATTTACCAGCAGGAAAAATGGAAGCATTTTTTCAAGTGACTGACCAATGGACTTCACCTCCATCGAAAGAAGAAATTGCAAAAGTTTTCGAAGACCACGATATGAAAGTTGTTGGGGCACCTTTGAAAACGGACTAAGAAATAAAATTATTAAGAGCACGAACGCACAACAACCGGTCATACGCAATTGCTGCGTGGAGGGGTTGCTAATGTATGTTCACTTGGCTAACTTTCAGCTAACCCGACAAGCGAGCGCCCATGAATCGGCAACTGCGCATACCGGTGAACGTTGGAGACAATGCCAAAAAGAAAATTACTCCTAAACAAATTTTGATAAAAGTAAATAATTATTTACCTTTGACTTAATTATTGTTATTTAATGAAATGCTCTGAGCTTTATAGAATTCTTATGAAAGATGGATGGTATCCGGTTTCTCAGAGCTGATCACATGTCAAACTGAAACATGACAAGAAGCCGGGAATAATAATTTTTCCAAACCATGGTAGTCAGGAAGTTGGTAAAGGTTTAGAAAAGAAGATTAGGAAGGTTGCTGGTTTAAATTAAGTAAGGTATGAAGACAACTAAAAAGAAAATAAAAATGGTAGTTGAAAAGACTGAGACGGGGTTTTCGGCTTTTTCGGAAGACTATCCGGTTTATACAACTGGTCGCACAATAACTGAATTGATTGATAATTCATATGAGGCAGCAAATCTATATTTTGAAGATCTGAATATTCAAATAACGCATGAGAATTTTAAATTTGAAATTGATTTCAAGCAATTTTTCCAATACTATAAAGTGATTAATTCAAAATTTCTTGCTGACAAAATCGGTATGAATCCAACACTTTTGTCACAATATGTTCAGGGTCATAAAAAGCCATCAGAGTCACAAACAGAAAAGATACTGTCCGGAATACAACAAATTGGCAAAGAACTCTCTGAAATCAATTTAATCTATAGAAGATAGTATGGCACAGTCTCCAACAGCGTGTATAAGCCATTGCTGGCAAAGGGTTTGCGAAGGTTTGTTCTTTTGGTTGCCTTGCGGTAACTCGACTACAAAGCGCTTTGGCAACCTGCCTGGCGGTAGACAGGCGCAACGGCTCATATACGCGGACGTTAGCGACTATTTTTAATTGCCACTAATAGAGAAACAAGTTAAATTAAACCATATGAAAAAAATAGTACAATTAATATGCATTGTGCTTTTATTAGTAAACGGATTAGGTGCTTTGTATGGAGGCTTTCTACTAATTTTAGACCCTTCAGGTTCAAAAATGCAAATGCCTTTATCATATCTTGAACGTAGCCCATTTAGCAACTATTTGATACCTGGGATTATTTTATTCATTGTTAATGGATTATTTAGTTTTGTTACTATTATGACAATACTTTGCAAAAGTGTTCATTACTATTGGTTTGTAATAATACAAGGTCTTTTGTTATCGGGATGGATATTAGTCCAAATTATTTTACTTCGGATATTTTATGCTCCGTTACATGCAACATTTTTAATCATAGGATTGTGCTTAATTGGATGTGGTCTATATCAAATGAAACATAAATAAAACAGTCGTTAACAGCGTGCATAAGCCATTGCTGGCAGCGGGTTTGCGTGGGGCATCACTTTTAATTACTTGGGTGTATCTAGATAAGTAAGCGCATTTGCAACCTGCCTGGCGGCAGACAGGCGCAACGGCTTATACACGCAGACGTTGGGCGTCATTATAGAAAGACAGAAACAGCGACAAACAGTATGATATGAAAGCAATAAAATGTACAAAGTATGGACATCCAGACGTCCTTGAAATAGTTGAAATTGATAAACCTACACCTAAAGACAATGAGGTTTTAATTAAGGTTTATGCGACAACTGTCACGGTGGCAGATTGCCGTGTACGTGGATTTAATGTTCCTGCCTCATTTTGGCTTCCTGCAAAAATAGCATTAGGATTTACTAAGCCAAGACAACCCATTCTTGGTGGGGAATTTTCTGGAATCATTGAAGAAGTTGGAAAAAAAGTAAAGGAATTCAAAGTCGGAGATGAGATATTTGCCTTTACTGGTCATAAATTAGGGGCTTATGCTGAGTATAAATGCTTAGTTGAAAATGATTGTATTGCTTTAAAACCGGAAAATTTAAGTTTTACTGAATCAGCAGCCTTATCATTTGGAGGTATAACGGCATTATATTTTTTAAACAAAGGAAAAATATTAAAGGGAGAAAAAGTTCTGATTTATGGAGCATCAGGAAGCGTTGGAACTTATGCCATACAATTAGCTAAATATTTTGGAGCAGATGTTACAGGAGTTTGTAGTACTGAAAATATAGAATTAGTTAAGAACTTAGGAGCTGACAGGGTATTCGATTACACTAAGCCTGATTTTGAAGCTTTAAATGAGAAATTTGATTTGGTTTTTGATACAGTTGGTAAAGGAAATATATCAAGAACAATAAAGATTATTAAACCTCAAGGAAGATATATTCATGCAGTAACAACACCATTAACAGAAATAAAAATGCGACTAAAATTATTAACAAAGAAAATAAAACTGATTGGTGGGACATTTACGGCAAAGAGAGAACAGATTAACATTATTAAACAATTAGCTGACGATGATTTTATAAAACCAGTAATAGACAGAGAATACAATTTTAGCGATATAGTTACGGCACATGAGTATGTTGATAAAGGACATAAAAAAGGAAATGTAACGATAAAGATAATTGATGAAAAATAACGAACGCCCAACATCGTATATAAAACAATTGGCAATCAGTGGATTATCGAGTATTTCAGCCCGTATCAAAGGTGCTTGTAACTTGACAGGAGAGTGCTTCGAAATGCCAAACGTTTCATATACATAACCGTTAGGCGTAAGTTAAGAAAAAACTTGCATCGTACGGATTAATTTAATATATTTGTACGTATTAATGAGTTTGATATGGACTCAAAACTGACTTTAAAACTTGATAAGTTCGTGATTGATAAAGCGAAAGATTATGCTTCCTCACAGAAAAGGAGCTTATCACGAATTATTGAATCTTATCTGAGATCGTTGGTAAATAAGAATAATCCTAATGAAACCGACGATATCGAGATATCTCCTTTTGTGAAAAGTATAGCAACAGGTGTTAAAATACCTGCTGATTTTGATTATAAAAAAGAGTATGGTGACTATTTAGCAAATAAATATAAATGATTCCCAGACTCTTCATTGATACAAACGTGATGATGGATCTATTGGGTGAAAGGGTTCCTCACTATGAATCTATAGCCAAGGTAGCTACATTAGCAGATAAAGGAAAAATAAAAATGGTGGTATCTGCCTTTTCATACCCAACGGTTTATTATCTGCTTAGAAAATTTGAAAGTTCTGAAAATGTGAAGGAAAAGCTAAGGAAGTTTAGGATAATTTCAGAGGTGTCAGATTTAGATGAAATTACCATTGAAAAAGGATTGGCATCAGAATTCAAAGACTTTGAAGATGCCTTGCAATACCATTGTGCTTTAAAAGCAGACTGTGACATCCTCCTGACAAGAAATGCAAAAGATTTCAAAGAATCATCCATACCTGTAATGTCAGCAGAGGAATTTCTTCAAAGCATCAAGAATAAATAACCTACGCCTAACAGCAGGTATAAACCATTGCTGGTCGCGGTTCTGCGTAGGTCGGTTCTTTTGCTTACCTTGTGTTAACTAGACCACAAAGCGCATCTGCAACCTGCCTGGCGGCAGACAGGCGCAACGGCACATACACGCGGACGTTAGCGACAATTGTTTGAGAGACAAGAGTATACATTCAGATATGATAAACTGGAATTAATGACTGAAAATTACCTAAATTTGTAAAAAGAGATATTATGCTGACTAAAGAGAAAATAAAGAAGTCTTTAGATACATTGCCCGATAATCTAACTATCGATCAAGTAATTGACAGAATAATCATGTTGGATAAGATTGAGCAAGGATTGAAGGACGTAGAAGACGGGAATGTTTATTCGACAGAAGAAGCAAAAGCTAAGTTAAGTAAATGGTTAAAATAATCTGGACTGGTAGATCATTGAAAGACCTTGAGGAAATTGGAGAATACATTTTCAAGGATTCGCCAAATTATGCAAAACTGACACTTGAAAAGCTCATTGAAACTGCCAAATTGATAGAGTTCAATCAATTAATTGGTCGAGTTGTGCCTGAAGTTAACCAAAAGGATATCAGGGAATTAATCACAGGCAATTATAGGATTATTTATCAGACAAAGGATAAAGAATACGCCAATATTTTGACAGTACATCACAGTTCTAGGTTGCTGTCTAATAATCCAGCATTTAAGAAAAGCAAATAACTACAGTCGCTAACAGCGTGCATAAGCCATTGCTGGCAGAGGGTTTGCGTATGTTAGCTCTCTTGGTTACCTTGGTGTACCTAGATACGTAATAGCACGGAGCACGCAACGGCTCATACACGCGGCCGTTGTATGTGATTTTAAGAAAAATACACCCAAATAACTACCGGATAGATTAAAATAGTTGCACTTTAGGACAACATTTATTATATTTGCCATTTGAATGATAATAATAAGCATAGAACCATCATTTTTTACAAGGATTACTTTGATAAGTTCTTTGTTAAGCAGCGCCAAAAGGTAAAGGATAAAATAATCTGGACCTTTGAATTGATCGAGAATCTTCAAAGGGTTCCTGAACTATATCTCAAGCATATTGAGAATACTGAGGGACTTTATGAAATAAGGGTTCAAATGGGCAGTGATATTTACAGGATATTTTGCTTTTTTGATCAAGGTCAATTGGCGGTAATAGCAAATGGATTTCAAAAGAAATCGCAAAAGACGCCGAAGCAGGAGATAGAAATGGCACTAAGGATTAAAGGAGAGTATGAAAATGAAAAAGAATAATTTAATAACGCTCGAGCAGTTTAAAGATAAGCATTACGGAATACGAGGAACTGCAAAACGTGAAGAACTGGAGGCTGGTTATGAGAACTTCAAGATTGGAGCTTTAATACATGAGGCACGCATTGAAAAGGGGTTAACACAAGAGGAGCTCGCTGAGAAGGTGGGTACTACTAAATCCTATATATCTAAGATTGAGAATAATGTTAAGGAAGTACGCATTTCAACACTTCAGAAGATTGTCGAGCTTGGATTAGGCGGACAATTGCAGCTTTCAATTAAACTTTAGAAATACAACCACATACAACAGCGTGCATAAGCCATTGCTGGCAGCGGGTTTGCGAATGCTAGCTCACTTGGTCGCCTAGTGGTAACTCGACAACGCAGCGCTCTGATCACGCAACTGCTCATACCCGAGACCGTTGGAAGTAATGCTAAAAGAGCCAACTTCTCCCGAGAAAAACTCCTAAAAAATTGCATTATGTTACCTAATTAGCTAACTTTGCACTATGAGTGAAGAATTTGTAAGGAAAATTTTCTACTATAAAAGGTATTATTTGGATTTCTTTCAATCTCTGGATAATGAAGTAAAAAAGAAGTTCAACTGGACATTAAAATTATTAACAACAATAGAAAGAGTTCCTACCAAATTCTTCAAACATATAGAAGGTACAACAGGATTGTATGAAGTGAGAGTTGAATTCGGAGGCAATATTTATAGAGTATTCAGTTTCTTTGATCAAGGGAGGTTGGTAATTCTAATTAATGGATTTCAAAAAAAATCACAGCAGACACCGAAAAAAGAAATTGATAGAGCTGAAAAACTTAAAAAGGAGTATTTCGATGAAAAAGAAAGTAAATAATAACTTGACATCTTTTGAGGACCATCTGGACCAACAATATGGTAAAAGAGGTTCATCAAATAGGGAAAAATTCGAAGAAGGATTTGAGGCTTTTAAACTTGGTGTGATGATCCAGGAGCTCCGAAAAGAGAATGGATTGACACAAGAACAACTCGCAGAGAGATGTGGCACTACCAAGACATATATTTCCCGTATTGAAAACAATGCCTCAGATATAAGGCTTTCCACATTAATGAGAATAATAAAAGAGGGATTTGGTAGGCAATTGCGATTAAGTGTTGAAATATAAAAGCACTACTTCCAACAGCGTGTATAAGCCATTGCTGGCAGCGGGTTTGCGCAGGTCGGTTCTTTTGCTTACCTTGTGTTAACTAGACCACAAAGCGCATTGGCAACCTGCCTGGCGGCAGACAGGCGCAACGGCTCATACACGCGGACGTTGTGAACAATGCAAAGAAAAAAACCGCCAAAGAATATTCTTGTTTTATATATAAATAGTATATACCTTTGTGGTTTAAATATATTGCAATGAAAACTGTGTCATTGAAGATAGACGATTCTGTTTTTGGGGAAACTGAAAAAATCCTGAGTAGGATTAAAGTACCCAGAAACCGATATATAAACGAAGCAATAGATTATTATAATCGGATAAAGAAACGCCAGATAATAGAGCATAAGCTGAAAAAGGAATCTGAACTGGTAAAAAAAGAATCTTTAAGTGTTCTCATGGATTTTGAAAAGATAGATTATGCAGATTAAACAATTTGAGATCTGGATAGCAGATCTAAATCCACAAATTGGTACTGAGCCTGGAAAGACACGGCCAGTAGTAGTTATTCAATCTAATTTGTTAAATAAAATTCCTCACCCTTCAACAATTGTGTGCCCTTTAACTACAAATGTAGAGAAGGATGCAGAAATTTTAAGGGTGCACTTAAAAAAAGGAATGGCGAATCTTCATGAAACCTGTGACATCATGATTGATCAAGTGAGGGCTATTGATAATAAGCGACTAGTAAAAAAGGTAGGCGAGTTGCCTCCGGAATTAATTAGTCAGATTAAGGAAAACCTTACAATAGTCCTTGATTTAGAATAATGCACAGTTCACAACAGCGTGTATAAGCCATTATTGGCAGAGGGTTTTCGGTTGTCAGTTCTCTTGGTTGCCATGTGGTAACTAGATAACAAAGCGCATTGGCAACCTGCCTGGCGGCAGACAGGCGCAACGGCTCATACACGCGGACGTTGGATGCAATTTTGAGTCGTCCTAAAATAACCTAACATATGAAAAATATTTCTTTATTTGTGTTTATTAGTTTGTTTATTGTTTCATGTATTGATCATGCTGATCGGTATTACAAGATTAAAGATAACCTTAAACAAATTGCTGATTTTAATATAGGCAGTTATTGGATTTATTATTGCGACTCTTTGAATATTAATGATACTATTTCAATTATAGATTATAATATCAGGCAAACCAAAGAGCCATTCGATAGTCATTATGATTATCGTGATATTGTAACAATTACTCTAAAAAGTTCCTATTGGAACTGTATTATCAAGGATATTTTAGAACCAAATAGTGACTATCGTAATAATTATGAACGATCATTCTCTGAAAACCAAGTAATTGGAACAATTGGATTTACTATTGATTTTTTAGGAGAAAGTGCCCTCGAATCCCAATATGGATCTATTGAGTATTTCACCAATTATAACTTTAACGGAGAAATATTGGAACAGGTAATTTTGCATAAAACTCAAGGTGGACGCCATTTATCTGAATGTGAGTATTACTTAGCACCGGAATACGGTATGATAAAATCAAAAATTGTGACCGATTCCATTTCCACAGAATGGAACTTAGTTAATTTTAATATTATTAAATAAACCTGCTGCCGACAGCATGTATAAGCCATTGCTGGCAGCGGGGTTGCAAAGGTCGACTCTTTTATATACTTTGGTGTACCCAGATAAGTAAGCGCTTTGGCAACCTGCCTGGCGGCAGACAGGCGCAACGGCTCATAAACGCGGGCGTTACGGGCGAGCATAAAAGCATCCATAAACAGCAGACAAGAAAAATTTAAATATATTTTGTACTATATAACACATGTGTTATATTTGCAAAAATTTTAAATTATGTCGTTAAAACATGCAATACTTGGATTTTTAAACAATCAAGACCTAACAGGTTATGATTTACAAAAAAGAATCGAGAAGACAATTAATCATTTTTGGTCTTCTACACAAAGTCAAATTTACAGAACACTTAAAGAGCTTATTGACAACGAACTTGTAGAAATGCAAATGGTTTACCAAGACGACAAACCTAATCGAAAAAATTACACAATCACACCTAAGGGCAAAGAAGAATTGACAAATTGGCTAAACACTAGTATTGAAATTCCCAATCATCGTAATCAATTCCTGGTTCAATTTTTCTTTTCCGATAATATTGATAATCTGCATATAATAAAAAATCTTGAACATTATAAAACAGTTATGCAACAACGACTTAACTTTTTGAATCAGTTCGTTATCAAACAAAAGAATAAAAATAATGATAGACCTCAAAAACTATACAATTTGATTGCCGAAAACGGAATACGAGCATTGGAAAATGAAATTGGTTGGATTGATTATGCAATAAAAACTATTAAAGATGAAGAATAAATTTATTGCAATTATGTTGCTCTTTACAGTAAGTTTTAGTACAAAAGTAACTTATTCACTGGAAAATAACTTCAATATGAAATCTGAACTGATAGAAAGCCCAAAAGGAATAATTGAATATACCGTACAAGGTTCAGGAAAACCGATATTAATAATTCATGGCGGGAATGATAATTGTTTTACGGATATAAATCAACAACATTTACTTGACAGCAATTACCAAGTAATAATACCATCTCGTCCGGGATATGGTAAAACATCAATTTCTTATGGAAAAACAGCTGCAGAGCAGGCAGATTTTATGAAGTTTCTGATTGACGTATTAAAAATAGAAAAAATTGCTGTAATAGCTCATTCGGCGGGTGGTGCAACTGCGTTGGAATTTGCGAAAAAATATCCACAAAACTGTGTTTGTCTTATATTGGAAGATGCAACGACAAAAACGTGGGTTCCGAAATTCACTCCGAAATATTTTGCAATGAAATATATTTTTAACCCCAAACGACAACACAAATTATGGGAAAGACAACGTAGAGAATTTAATGAAAACAGAGACAAGCACATAAAACGAATTAGTAAAATGTTTTCAACTTTGAGATCGGAAGTAATTATTAAAGAATGGAGTGAAGAAGATATTGTTTCTTATGGCGAAGCACTAAAACTAATGAATTCGGGCCAAGGATTTATTCATACATTAGACCATAAAGCAAAAGATATTCATTTGATTAAAGTACCTTGTCTGATAAGTCATTCACCGTTTGACAAAGACGTACCTTTTTCTCATGCACTTTACGCAAATAAAAAAATAGAAGGTTCGGAATTGTTTATTTCACCTGCAAAATCACATTTAATATACATGGGTAAAGACTTTATTTATATTTTAGAGAAAAGAATTTCATTTTTAAAAGCAAATAATTGGTAATATGGATTACTGGGGAAAATTTAAGAATAAATGCCAGCCCATAACACCAGGTCATACGCAATTACTCGGCTGGCGCCTCATGAGCTCCCCCTGGTCGGTTGCCGTGCCGGGAGGTTGCTAAAGTTATTTCATTTGGCTATCTTTCGGGTAACACGACCCTCCTTCACTCCGCTACGGACGGGGCAAAACACAAAGCGCTCTGGCAACCTGCCTGGCGGCAGACAGGCGCAACGGTTCATGCACGCGGCCTCTAGTGGCAAGCTGAAAAGACACTAACCGCAAATAGATAAACATTATGAAACAAATTTTTTTGACAATAGTATTCGGATTATTTTTACAAATAGGATTCTCTCAAAAAGTAATTGAGAAGAACTTTAGGTCTATTTTTGAAAAATATGGAGTTGACGGATGCTTCGTACTTTACAATCAGGCTGACAACGAATATATAAAATACAATTCAACCCTTTGCGATACGGGTTATATACCTGCATCGACTTTTAAGATACCAAATTCACTAATTGCTTTGGAAGAAGGTGTAATTCAGGACACAAATCAAATAATCAAGTGGGACGGACATGAATGGCCAAACAAACCATGGAATCAAGACCAGACTTTAAAGACATCCATGAAATTTTCATGCATTTGGGTCTATATTGGAATTGCAGAACAGGTTGGAATAGAAAAATACCAGGATTATGTGAATTCTTTTGATTATGGTAACAAAAACTTGACAGGACCGCCGACACGATTTTGGTTGGCTGGATTATTTCGGATAAGTGCAAACCAGCAGATTGACTTTTTAAGGAAATTTTACAATTATGAATTGCCGAGGATACCACGACAATCAATAGACATCGTTAAAGACATCATTGTTATTGAACAAACAGATAATTACAAATTGAGTGGTAAAACCGGTGGTGGAATCTTAACTGAGACAGATCATATAATGTGGTTGGTTGGATACATCGAGAAAGATAGTAAGCCCCATTTTTACGCTATGAACTTTAAAACAAATGATTTTAACAAGACAAGTCAAGCTCGATACGAGATAACAAAAGACATATTAAGAGAATTGAAATTAATAGAATGAAAAACAACCAGCCACTAACAGCGTGTTTAAGCCATTCGGATGTTAGCTGCAGGCATAATTAAAAAACACCAAAATGAATATAGAACTTATTAAAAAACTATCGAACAAACCTCAATTGTATGAGAAAGGCACAGCTGTGATGTGGACTGACCCATACATATCGCAACAATTGTTGGAATTACATTTAAACCCAGACCATGATATAGCCAGCAGAAGTAAAGCTAAAATTGAAAATATTTCAAGATGGATATTAGAAAGGTCAAATAAACCTAATATGAAAATTCTTGATCTAGGTTGTGGCCCCGGACTTTATGCAGAATTATTTGCAAAAAAAGGTCATTCAGTAATTGGAATTGACATTTCTGCAAATTCAATTCAATATGCAATCAAACAAGCAAAAGAAAAACGACTGGATATAGAATACCTGCATAAAAACTATTTGGATTTGGACTTTGAAAATCAATTTGATCTAGTAATCTTGATTTATCTGGATTTTTGTGTCCTTTTGCCTGATGAAAGAGATAAAGTATTAGAAAACATTTTTAAAGCATTAAAGAAGGGTGGACTATTTATTTGTGATGTTATAAATGAAAGAAACCTTGATAAGAAAATTTTATCAAAATCATGGGAAGTACAAAAAAGGGGATTTTGGAAAAATGCGCCCTGTATTGTTCTTACAAACGGATACCATTATCCGGAAGCCAAGATACTTCTGGAGCACCACACTGTTATTGGAGACAATGATATAGTTGATACATACGTCTTTTGGAGTCATTATTACAAAAAAAATGATTTGACATCGATTTTTGAATCAAAGGGTTTTACCAATATCAGGAATTACGAAAATGTATTACCAGATAGTGATGATTATTGGAATGGAGAAAATGTGACTTTTTATGTATTACAAAAATAACGTCAGTAGCTGACAGTGTGAATAAGCCATTGTTGGCAAAAAGACACCCTGCTAAAAAGCTAAAATGAGATAAAATGAATTTTTAGAATTATTTTGCAAATTACTAAAGCCTAAAATTAAACGTAAACAAATTTTTGTGCCATGAGACTATTTACAAGCTTTATTTTCTTTTTTTTAATTGCCGTCGGATTATGTTTTACAGGCTGTAACCTAACTACTAACCAAAATCAAAATCCAGTTGTTATAACTACCTATGGCGCAATTTCAGGCAGTATTGACGATGGTATAATTATTTTCAAAGGAATTCCATATGCCAAGGCCGAAAGATTTATGCCTCCACAGGATCCTGATGCATGGGACGGAATTCTTGAATGTAAGGACTTTAGTCCCGTAGCCAAACAAATAGTTGCTTGGATTCCGGATTCCACTATGGACGAAAAAAAACTATTTAGCGTCAATGTATGGACACAGGGAATATCAGATGGTAAAAAACGTCCGGTAATGCTCTGGTTGCATGGAGGAGGATTTCATGTGGGCAGCAGCAACGACCCAATGACATATGGAAAAGCTTTGGCAAAAAAAGGGGATGTGGTGCTCGTATCCATAAATCACCGGTTGAATATTCTCGGTTATCTTGATTTGTCGGCATGTGGTTCAAACTACGCACAATCGGCAAATGTTGGCATGCTCGACATTGTGAAAGCCCTGGAGTGGATCAAAAGTAACATTGAAAATTTTGGCGGTAACCCTTCCGATGTAACCATTTTGGGCGAATCGGGCGGTGGCGGGAAAGTCGGCACGCTCATGTGTATGCCCGCAGCAAAAGGTTTGTTTCACAAGGCAATCATTCAAAGCGGAACATTGCTCAATGTAATGACGAAAGAAAAATCGCAAGCACTGGGTTTAGCTGTACTCGAAAATTTAGGGCTTACACCAAGCGACGTGGAAAAACTGGATACCATTCCTTACCTGGATCTCGTAAAAGCAGGAAATGATGCAATTGCAAAAGTTTCTGGCCCCAGGAAACCCGGATCGCCAACAATGTTTGGCTTTGCACCTTCTGCCGACGGTGTTGTTTTGCTCCGGCAACCCTTCAGTCCCGGTTTTGATGATATTTCAAAAGAAATACCCCTGATGATGGGCACCACATTAAATGAATTGATGAGAACTGCTTATGCCGAAAAAAACCTGACCATGGAACAGGCAAAAGAACGGTTGGTAAATGAGTATGGTGGCAGAACCAATCAATACATTGAGCTATTCGCAAAGGCCTATCCTGATTATACCCCTCAGGATCTTCTTTCCATCGATACTGTTTTCAGGCCTTTTACCATAAGGACATTAGATGCAAGGGTTGCACAGGGAAATACACCTTTATATGCTTATATTTTAGCTTGGAAAAGTCCTGTTGACAGTGCATCAAAAGGTTCATTTCATGGGTTGGACATTCCGCTGGCATTCAATAATGTTGATTTGAGACCAGACTGGACAGCCAATTCAGAAGAAGCCTGGAAATTAGCTGACAAAATGAGCTCTGCATGGCTAAACTTTGCAAAAACAGGTAATCCTAATGTTGAGGGTGCGCTGCCTAAGTGGGAACTTTATACTGCGGAAAACGGTGCTACAATGTATTTTGATAATGAATGCAGAATAGTAAATAACCACGACAGAGAATTGATGCATTTCATTAAACCTATTGATTAGAGTCTATGGAGTCATTTGTGAATTTTATGATGAACGCTGGATAGATTTTGTGTTTTAATAAAAAGTTTGTATAACAACGATTGAACAGGTTCCCGATGAATCGGGACCAACTATACGCAAGTAAGTTAGCAAAAATGCTTTGAGGAACTGATGTTATCGCTAACAAATGGAGGAAAATAATTATTATTGCCAGGGCATTTTAGACAGTTTTGTAAAGATTTATACTTTAGTAACCGGGGCAATAATGAATTAAGTATTTAAACCACTGATAAATTTTAATTTTTGATCTATATGAAAAGGCCAAGGTTTTCATCACTTATAGTGCTGCTATTGGCGGCATTCAATCATGCTTCGGGCCAGGATTTGATACTCAATGATCTTGAATATTTCGAGACGCAAGGCGTCAATATCCTTGTGTACAATAACCTTTTTACCGGAGGCTTTAACGATGAGAAGAACGCCGGTATAGAATTGATTCACCATGGCGTCAGAACATCGCAAGGCGGCGCTGTGAGACTTTCCAGCACTCCGGAGCAATGGGATCTTGTTCCGGAAATATCAAATCGAACGGTAAATAAGGCGTCCAGAACAATTGAGTCCAAGTTAAGGTACGAAGATTACGATTTTGATTCGCGCGTGGTTGTCACGGCTAAAGGTAAAGGTATTGAGATATCTGTTTACCTGGATAAACCCATTCCCAAGGCACTTGAAGGGAGTGCCGGGTTTAATCTTGAGTTTCTTCCCTCGCAATATTGGGGGAAGACCTATTTGATGGATGGTCGCCACAATCGATTCCCACGCTATGTGGCAGGTAACGCCATTACAAGACCTAACAGTGAAAAACCAAAGCAATTCAAGGGGTATGTAACTTCAGATGACAGGGGGACCGGCAGATTTATTGATCCACTACCTCTCGAAGCCGGACGCACCTTTCTTCTTGCACCCGATGAACCCGAACGTTTGGTTAAAATTACCTCACATGATGCCGATCTGATGCTTTTCGACGGCCGTGTGCTGGCACAAAACGGCTGGTTTGTAGTTCGCAGTTTACTTCCTGCAGGAAAAACAGGCAAGGTTTTGACCTGGACAGTTGAACCAAATGCCATTAAAGGCTGGGTAAGAGAGCCAAATATCGGTTTCTCTCAAGTGGGTTACATTCCTTCGCAACAAAAAGTCTCTGTCATTGAACTCGACAAGAAAGACAAACCGGTTGCAAAAGCATCGATATATAAAGTAGGCGACGATGGCAAAGCGATTAAAGTATTCAGCGGCAAAATCATACCCTGGGGTGATTATTTTAAATATCACTATGTGAAATTTGATTTTTCTTCAGTTCAAAACCCCGGTGTATACTATATTCAGTATGGAGACTTTAAAACGAATAATTTTATAATAGAAAACAACGTTTACGATAAGATCACCGACGCCACCAGCGATATATGGATTCCCATCCATATGAATCATATGTTCGTAAACGAGGCTTACAGGGTTTGGCACGGTGAGCCTTTTAAGGAAGGTTATCTCCAGGCTCCTCCAAACACCGATCATTTCGACCTCCATTTCCAGGGACCAACAACCGATACCAGATATAAAGCGCTTGAATTGATCCCCGGATTAAACATTGGCGGTTTCTTCGACGCCGGAGATTTTGATATCGAGACTGGATCGAACATTGGCGTGGTGCAGAACTTTGTCCAAACATGGGAATATTTCAAGCCCTTACGCGATCAGATTTTTGTTGACAAGAAGCAGCGTTATGTTGATCTTCACCGACCGGATGGGACACCAGACATGTTGCAGTTCATCGAACATGGAACATTGAACCTGGTAGCTCAGGCAGAGATTATCGGCCACATGGCACAAACTCTCTCCAATGCTGTTCTTGACAATTACCATCACCTTGGTGATGCAGCATCAATAACCGACGGCCTTCCTTATAATCCGAACCTTGGTCCTTACGAAATAGCCCCTGACCGCCGCTCGAGCGGAGTTAAGGATGATATGTGGGCATTTACAAGCCGTAATCCTGGTCTCGATCTCAGTGCAGCAACTATGTTTGCCGCAGCAAGCCGGGCGTTGAAGGGTTATAACGACGATCTTTCGACAAGAGCGTTGCAACAGTCAAAAAGACTTCTAAAAGAGGCAACGGAATTACTCGCCGATCGGCCGCTGGATAGCATAGGCTGGGGCGGCAGATCAGCAGATATTGCCACCCATCTTCAACTGTATATCTCAACCGGGGAGCAACAATACATCCATAAATTTCAGGAACTTTTATGGCCTGCACTTGATCGTAGCGTTAATTTCAACCTTTTAACGGCATTGCATGCCATACCGCACATGGACACTTCATTTAAAGAAAAGCTCCGGCCATATGTTGTAAAGTACAAAGAATACATCGACGGGCTTGAAAAGGATAACCCCTACGGAGTGCCCATCGGACTTGGGAACTGGGCAGGTGGCGGAGCCATATTGAGCTTTGGTACCACTGTTTGCTTTGCCATCCAACATTTCCCTGATATTATAGATGCCAGCCAGGCTTTCAAAATCACCAACTGGTTATTTGGCTGCCATCCGTATCACAATTATTCGTTTGTGGCAACGGTGGGCGCCTCTCGTCCCAAGGCAGTCTTTTATGGTAATAACAGGGCTGATTTCTCATTTATTCCGGGCAATGTTGCTCCGGGGATATTATTCAGAAAACCCGACCACTTTGAAAACTACGACGACTGGCCATTTTTATGGGGACAAAACGAGGGCACGATTGGTGGAAACACCAGTTATTTAATTTTTGGATCAGCTTTTAAGAATTTATTAGAATAAGCAGATGCTTTAGCGCACAGAATGGCATTTCTAACTGGTATGACATATAAAAACCTGGCAGCTTACAGCATGTTTTGTATCTCACTTTTAATATCTGCATTCTGCTCTGGATGCAATTCCCAGACCTTGCCCATTTCCAAAGAAACAAGATGCAGAAAATGCCAATTGGACTCAATATATTATGGACAAATATCAATAAAGCACCCTATAAATTCCATTCTACTATAAACACGAATAAAAATGAAATGCCCGAGATGTAATATTGAATTGACAAACAAGACAATACTGGATTTCAAGTACTTTTTAAACATAGATTACTGTGGTAATTGTGGTGGTATTTGGTTAGATAATGGAGAACTTACAAGACTGGAGAAAACCATTGAACCAACATTCTATGAGATAAGAAAAATACCAGGCAATCAAGAACAAATGGAGATAATAATTTGCCCGTCATGTGATAATTCTAAGATTCTGCAAAAGCGCCAGCATACAAGAGATAAACATGTGATTATAGATTTTTGTCCGTTTTGTAAAGGCATATGGCTTGACACCGGAGAAATTGAAGCCATTCGAAAAGAGAACTGGGTTTTCATAATTGGTAAATTTTTTAAATGGTTACTATCGAAAGAATAACCAATACGTGTCGCACGACAGCAATGCTCTGATCACGAAATGGAAAAACCAGGAATATTTAAAACATCATTGGAAAAGATTTTAAGGGAATAAGGAGAGCCGGTATTTAGTCCAATAGCTTGCTGTTAAAAAAACAAATGGATATCAAGAATTTGACCTGGATGGACAAATTACGAAAATGCAAGTGTTTATGAGAGCATGCCTAAAGGTTATAACCATGATGAAATTTCAATCTGATTTCGTTATTCTATTGGTTATTTTCTCATTTCTGGTAATATCATGCGAATATCAACCAGACGGGAATAACTACAGGAATCTGCAAAAACCTGATTCTAACTTAACCATTAATGTCGAGTTAACACCCGAAGAGTTTCCGGAAATTCTGGATGAACCTTTCTTATTAAAATATCAATATTATCCCACGGATCTGTCGCTTTTAGGTGTCCGCATTCTGATAGATGACATTACCTGGTTTGAAAGCACACATTTACAGGATAGTTTTCAAGTTTCTCCTTACGACCTTGAGGCAGGATATAGAAAACTATCCATTGAATTCATTACAATTAGCAAATCGGAGAGCCTGGCTGGTTTAACCGGCCACGAAGTCCTTATTTTCCGCCGGGAATGGGAATTTTATAAACCGGATGTTTGCTATTCAGGCATATGTATTAACAGGGTGTTTAATGACAACGGTATTCTTAAACTGGAATGGAATACAACATCCCTCCCGGGATTTCGAAAATATAAAATCTACAAGATGTGCGAGATTTTTGATTCACCCCGGGTTATCGCTGAATTCAATGATCTTTACCAAGCTGAGTATTATGACGGTGAGTACTTCGGTGGATGGGCCGACTATTGGGTGGAGGTGGAAACGGAAACCAGAACAGTGAGCAGCCGCACGATCTATGCTTATTATCTATATCCCAGACTTGAAGTCCAATGGATCAGGGGGACCGATATCATGATGTACTGGAATAAATCACCTTTCGACAAAGTGGTGATGGGATATGAACTTTCATTTGCCACCAGCGATACCACCAGTTCAATCCTGTTCGCCACCGATAATCCAATGGATACTACTTATTTGCTTAATGGCACAGCCACTTATGAATTGAACAGGTATACACTAAGAATCAAGATTCAAGGCCCTGATCCCGGACAATCCATGTGGAGTGATTTTTCAAGCAGTGTCAAACTCAATTATAAGCCTAAATACTATCCCATTTACAAGTAATAATTGCAATGCAACGGAAAATTACCTTGTTAGTTCTGCTGTTAAGCTGTTTCCCATTGATGGCTCAATATACCTATTTTGGTTTTAGGGAGGGTTTGGGGTTTTATTCCATGAAAAGTCTTGATCATCTGCAGGAACTCAGATGTGAAGAATCCGGATTTCCCATGGAAACCACTGAAAGTTATCCTGCCTCGATGAATCACCATTTCGAAGTTGGAGAGTATCTCCCCTCATTCATTTCAAAATGGGCCATTTGCTACAGATATTGTTCAACCGGCGCCAGATCAACCGTCTCAGATTATTCAGGCCGCTATGATTTGGATGCGGTCATCACAGGTCATCAATTGGGATTAATGCTTGAACATGTTTTTCCCACTGCAAGTAATCTGGGATATGGTACTTATTTGGAAGCCGGATCTGTTTATACACGGTTAAAAACCCTTGACTTTTTTAACCTGACCTTTCCGGTTAGCGTAACCTATAAAGCGGCATATGATTTTATCGCCTTCGGAGGGTACGGTGAATTGGGCTTATTCGTTCATTACAAATACAGATTTGTGATGGCCAGGTTAAATCTTGGGTACTTATTTGATATTATGGCCCCGCTCCATCTCAAAGATAACAGGGAAATGCAGCTTTATCTTGAAAATCGAAAGCTGCGGCCACAATGGGACGGCCTGAGAATGGGTTTACAAGTAAATATCTTACTCAGAAATCCTGAGAAAACGAACTGAAGGGGTAAGAGCATGATGATTCGGGGCAGGCTATAAGCGCGGACTTTAGACGCAATTGAATATGTTAATTTACCGGTGATGCGTTAACTTTTTAGACATATTTGTAAATTATAGATATTAAATATAATATAAGCGTTCTTTGATTTTTTGATTTGTTTTCTACCCCGAAGGGGTTATATCTGAATAACCGTGGGTGATAACCCAC
>JAFGOZ010000086.1 GCA_016926235.1 Bacteroidales bacterium
AAAAACAAAGCATTTTTTGAAATATACAGGGTCTTAAAACCTGAAGGACATTTCTGTGTCTCTGATGTGGTTATAAAAGGTTCCCTTCCTGAAAAGTTACGTAAGGATGCTGAAATGTATGTAGGATGTGTTTCAGGTGCAATTGAACTGGATGAATATCTTAGTTTAATTAAGCAGAATGGCTTCAAGAATATCCAGATGCATAAACAAAAAGAAATATCCCTGCCCGATGAACTCCTGACGAAATATCTGACCAGTGATGAATTAGACTTGTTCAGAAATGGGACAGTTGGCATTTACAGCATCACGGTATCAGGCTATAAATAATAAAAAACCACTATTATGCCATCAACAAAACGACTAAAGTTTCCTGACCGCTACCTTACCCTTTGGATATTTATGGCAATGTTCGTCGGTGTAATTGCAGGGTGGTCAAGTCCAAATATTGCAAAATTCTGGAACAGCCTCTCATCAGGGACGACAAACATACCCATTGCGATAGGATTAATTGTTATGATGTACCCGCCACTTGCCAAGGTAAAGTATGAAGAATTGGGCGATGTATTCCGAAACACGAAGGTTCTCGGATTGTCATTGGCACAAAACTGGATTATCGGTCCTGTTCTGATGTTCGTTCTGGCAATCATCTTCCTTCGGTTCAATATCGACTACATGTACGGACTGATTCTTATAGGTCTGGCACGGTGCATTGCGATGGTAATCGTTTGGAATGAACTTGCAAAAGGTGATACTGAATACGCAGCAGGACTGGTAGCGTTTAATTCGATTTTTCAGGTTTTGTTTTTCTCAGTATATGCGTATCTGTTCATTGCGATACTACCTGCATGGTTCGGACTGCCAACAAATGAAACTGTTGCCCAGATAACTATTGGTCAGATTGCAAAAAGTGTTTTCATTTATCTTGGAATTCCGTTTATTGCAGGATTCCTGACCAGATTTATACTGATTCGTGTAAAGGACAAAGACTGGTACAATACCAAGTTCATTCCCAAAATCAGTCCGTTAACTTTGATTGCCCTGCTTTTTACAATCATTGTGATGTTTTCATTAAAAGGAGAATACATAATAAAAATTCCATTGGATGTAGTTCGTATTGCCATCCCACTAATTATATATTTTTTGGTAATGTTCATTGTGTCATTCTTTATGAGCAAAAGAATTGGGGCAACCTATGAACAATCCACTACCCTGTCGTTTACTGCAGCCAGCAATAATTTTGAACTTGCGATAGCAGTAGCAATTGCTGTTTTCGGTATAAATTCAGGAGAAGCATTTGCAGCCGTAATCGGTCCGCTTGTTGAAGTTCCAGTAATGATAGGATTGGTGAATGTGGCTTTTTGGTTTAAAAAGTCATTATTTCAACAAAATATTTCTACCTGAAAGGCGAATTTTCTTTGCCTGTTATCCGGCTTTTCGGGGGGCGGTTGCAAAAACATTGCCGCAAGTGTAAGTATTGAAATCTAGCATGTTGCGCAGGAGCAATTATTCGTTTGCCGGAATTTGGTGATTATTACCCTGACGACTGAGAATTCCCGGAAATCACCTGATAACTTTAACACAAATCATCCTGCGTTGATCCCTTATCAGGAGCTTGCCATCAGAAAGCGCTATCGGACCCCAGTTCTGACCCATTTCAAGCATCTCAGCGGAAGCCAGAGGCTTGAATCCTGAAGGATCGGGTTGTATCAGGAATAAAGTCTGCCTGCCGTCAGTAGCCAATATCAGTCCGTCGACAAGAATCATGCTACCCTTATCAAACAAAGGTGCACGTCTGGTAGCCCACATGACCTCTCCATCCATATTCATACATGTCAGACCATTGCGACGGTCATTTGTGGAGAACTGGGCATAGAAATACCCGTTATATAATATCGGAGGTTTGGTATGATCACCGAAGTTATTGTGCTTGAAAAGTTCTGTAACGCCGTAACTGCCTTCTGCCTTTTTATTAACCTTGATCATAACCGTACCATACTCATAACCCCCGACAACAATAATTCTTCCTTCGCCGATATCAAGAGCCGGAGCTACCTGAATCGCATTCTCCCAATTATTGTATTCCCAAAGGATATCCCCCGTTTGTGGTTTAAATCCGATTATCTTGCCCTTAGTTATGTTTACATCCTTGTGCATATAGGTATTGGTGGATGAAAATGCCATAACTATATGATCCTCTCCTGCAATCTTTGCGACAGACGGGCTGGCATAAGTTTCATTTCCGATAGCTCCTGTTTTCCATTTGATGTCTCCTGACAGTTTGTTAAAAGCGACCAAACCGGCTTTAGGATCCTGTGAATAAGACACAATAAGCAAGTCGCCGTATATAAGCGGACATTGGGATATCGCCCATACAGGTATTTTGTTTCCACCGAAATCTTTCATTATGTTCTTGTTCCAGATGGGTTTATGTGTGTTGATATCAATGCAGTACAGGTCTCCGTACGGACCGACCGAATAGATCCTGTTGCCATCGATAGCCGGAACACTGCGCGAACCAGGATACGAAACTGATCCTGGTGCATTATAACGATAGCTCCATAACTCCCTCCCATTGCTAAAATTAAAACACCGCATAATGTCACCGGTTTCATCATCCCTGTCAAGCAGATATACTTTGCCGTCCTTAATAACAGGTCCGCCAAAGCCGGGACCAATGTTGGTTGTCCACAGGACTTCCGGACCATTCTTTGGCCAGGAACGTAAAATACCTTTCTGAGGTGATGTATTGTTCCTGTCCGGTCCAAATATCTGAGGCCAGTCCTGGGCATTGATAACAACTGTGCTGATTATCAGAATAATTAACGTTGTAAGTATCTCTCTTGCAGTCATTTTAATGATTTTCATAATAGATGACGATTAATTTAAAGATCTGTATTCACTTGGTGTACAGCCAGTCTCATTTTTAAACAGACAAACATAACACAATCAATTCAAATAATTTACTAATGGTATACGATTCAGTAAAAAAAGCAGAAAAACCTGTAATATGTAAAAGTAATCACAGTCCGGAATAAAGCATACCGTAAAAATGGCATATTCAGCCGTAATCTGTATAACATTGTATTGTGCTTCTTCCCGGACCTATGTCTTGTAAAAATGTGGAGAATATATTTTGAATAAAAAAGAAGCGATCAAACTTATCGGTAAAACCTTTAAGTTAAGGGTTACCTTTCTTTATATCGCAGAATTCCAAGGCTCTTTTGCCGGTGAAGAGATAGCGGGTGAAGCCGTTGCACATTTCAGGGATCAGGTTGTTGTGGTGTTACAACGCCTTCTAAATCCTGAAATACGGAAAATCAATTCCCAGGTGAAAACGCATCAAAATAATATATTTTTTAATCAGGTTTGTGATTAAGAAATTCTCGCGCACATATTCAATGGCGTTGTAGCCAAGCTTTTCCCTTTCGTCGGGATTGGTTAACAGGTATTTCATAAATATGACAATGTCATTTATGTTGTGTGGATTCACAAGATAACCCGTTTTCCCATTAATAACCTGCAGCTTAATCCCTCCCACGTTGCTCCCGATTACCGGTGTTCCCTGCCACAAAGCTTCAGTTACAACCAAACCGAATCCTTCCTTGGTGGATATGTGTATAAATATTTTAGCGACTTTCATCAGTGCCCCAATATATTCATCATTATTCTCAATATTCAGCAACGTGTATATATCCGGATCATTATTTGCAGTCTCCTCTGTTTTTCTGTACATGTCCATGCCTTCCGGATCATCTGTAGCCGAGTTACCGACAATAATGAGTATTGGCTTGAGATCCCTGATGGATTTATCTTTTTTAAGCTTTAAAAATGCTTTGATAATTGTATCCTGATTCTTGTGAATGTCATATCTGGAGACAGCAAGTATGATAGGACGGTCCGGATCAATATGATATTTTGACCAGAATTTTGATAGCGTATCGTAACCTTCCTTCTCAGAACGTTGCCGGTTTTTGACAGTTAACGGATCAATAGCAGGTGTTATCTCGTATATCGGTTTCTTTATTCCCTTCTTGATAAAATCACGTTGTGAAAAAATACAACCATCATAATTATTAATATAAGGAAGCAAAAAATTCCAGATCATGTCGTTGGCTTCCGAAGTATCAATATGACACCTCCAAATCATCTTTCCTTCATAATTGCCATGAACGATTGATGCACAAGGTTGAGGGTCATGCACAATGGTCATATCGGATGTTATACTCTTATTTTCAAAATTTTTCTTATTGGTTTCCAGGTAAGTTTCCAGTAAATCCTCGACAGTAAAATGCTGTTCCACTCCCTGGATTATATTATGAAATCTTTTGGTTATGGAGTAAAAGTTTTCGTTTCCTTCAAGACTGTACCACTTACAGTTTATGCCCAGGCCTCTTGCAATAGGCACAACACTTTTTAACATTTCAGCCACTCCTCCGCCTTCAAATGTTGAATTTACATGACACCATGTTTTATTTTGTAAAAGGTGAGATAACCTTTTAATTCTCTCAACTTCTTTCGCTCCGATTATGAGCATATACTTTTCTATATCAACAGGTATCAGTTCCCCATAATGCTCTTTGTATTTTTCACTCTGATCGTCATACATTTTTCTGCGAAATTTAGATTTATGAAATGAATTTTTAGAAATGCCATAAGATTCTTTCTCAATTCATAAAAATAGACCATATATTCGTCAAAAAAAAATAAACTGAAACCAGAGGCGCAATTTCATCAGGTCCTGAAAACAATCCTTTAAATACTCCGTAGTTTCAGACCACG
>JAFGOZ010000663.1 GCA_016926235.1 Bacteroidales bacterium
GTGCATGACAAAAGTTATGCTTTAAACATTGTTAATTAGGTTACAAAACGCTGTTGACCATGTAACTGAGGGGGCGGAGCTGTATAAAAAAGGTAGAAAAAATTTAAAAATGCTCTCGCATTGTGAAAAATCGAACATATTAAACTAAGTAAAAATGAAAATAAAATTTTGTCTTGTTTTTTTTATAGTGGTTAGTTATTTTGGCTCATTTGCACAAAATTATTTGCTCAATTTTAAAGATGCAAATTCGGGTTCATTCCCTGATAGCATATATATTGAAAATCTGTCGACAAACGAAGTAATTGCATTAGCAGGAAACCAAACACTAAGTTTAGTTGAAAAAACGGCAATAGCAAATGATCACTTTTTTGAAAAAAACAGTATAAAAATATTCCCTAATCCGTTTGTTGATTATTGCAATATTGTTTTTAACATGCCTCGTTCGGGTGGAATATTGGTAAACATAAATGATTTAACCGGGAAACGAATTGTTAGTAAAGAACTTTTTATTGAACAAGGGTTAAATAACCTATCGTTAAGTGGTTTAATGATGGGGGCTTATATTGTAAACATAAATTCTAATTCTTCATTAATTAACGAATCAACTTTAATTTTTTCGAAAAATAACAATGGATCAGAGCCTAAAGTTGAATTAATAAATTTTACTTCAACCAATATTTCGAAATCGCAAGAGGTTGATTTTTTAGAAAATAGGTTTAAATACAATGATGGGCAAATTTTATTAATTAAAGCACTTTTCGAAGACGACATTACGATAACAACACTTGTGCCCACCACCGATCAAACGGTTGAATTTGTTTTTTCGGACTGTATTGACATGAATGGACAAACGTATGCTACGGTTGTTATTGGAGATCAGATATGGATGGCTGAAAATTTAAATTTAGAACTACAAGAAGGATCGTGGGAGAATGGTGAGTTTAGCAAATTGTATCCTTTAGATGTAAATAGTCGCATATGTCCTTCGGGGTGGCATATTCCTTCGTATCACGACTGGCTTGAACTTTCGGACTATTTAGGCGGTGATGAATTATCGGGAGAAAAGTTAAAGTCAAATAATACTTGGTACGAATCGGATGTTCAGGGCAATAACATAAGTGGTTTTTCGGCTTTGCCAGGAGGGTTTTATATTCCGGACAGCACACTTTATTACGATAGGTATTTTGGTGGTTACTGGTGGAGCAACACCGAATATGCCGAAGGCGAATATGTTGGTTGCAGGCTATCGTTCGACTCAAAAGAAATGACATATTACGCTATACCACAAGAATATGGTTTATCGGTTAGATGTATAAAAGACAGCATTGGCGGAACAGCAAAAAGTGTACCTACAGTAGTTACACTAATTGCTACCGATATTACAGAAAACAGTGCACTTATGGGAGGCAGTGTAACCAAAAGCGGAGGCGTTTCGGTTACTCAGCGTGGTATTTGTTGGAGTAAAACCAATACTCAACCAGATTTTAATGATAGTTTTAGTATTAATGACTCTGGTTTGGGTGAATTTTATAATTTGTCAAATAATTTGGAAAGCAATACAATATATTTTTACAGAGCTTATGCTACAAATATGATTGGTACTGCATTTGGAGTAACTTACGTTTTACAAACAGCCTCACCAGATATTGAACTACCAACTGTTATTACCGGCTTGGCAAGAGAAATCCAACAACATGGTGCAAGGCTTTACGGTGAATTACTTTCAACCGGAGGCGATCCTTTTACACAAAGAGGAATGTGTTGGAGTAAATCTGCGTCACCCAGTATAAATGACCACATTTCCATTATTAGTCAGGGATTAGGACAATATTCAGCTTTAGCATACGATTTAGAAGTAAATACAACCTATTACTACAGAGCCTATGCCACTAATGGCAAAGGTACCTCATATGGACAAATTAAGAGTTTCAAAACAAAGGATGAAGAAAACATTGAAGACCTGCCAGAACCACCGGTAGCCGCCACTTGGCTTATATTGAATATTACTGAAAATAGTGCAACATTTTATGGGTCTGCGACACCATTTAATTCTGAAGAAATTACAAACAGAGGTTTTCTGCTTGGGCAAAGTCCTGATTTTTTTGATCAGGAAATAAATTGCGGAACAGGAGAAGGTGACTTTAGCAATAACACAACAAACCTATTACCCGAAACCAAGTATTATGTAAAAGCTTTTGCCGAAAATAATTATGGTAGGGACTATGGAATTATCTTAACATTTGTGACAAAATCTACACCTGATATTAGTGAGGTTACAATTGGCAGCCAGACCTGGATGAAATACAACCTTGATATCGATGTCGGTGAAGGTTGTTGGGACAATGCTCCTTATGGTAAATTTTATACATGGGAAGCAGCAATGAATGCATGCCCAACCGGTTGGCATTTGCCCAGTGATGAAGAGTGGAAACAATTAAAAGATTATTTGATTTCAAATGGTTACAATTATGATGAAACTACAGAGGGAAATAAAATTGCAAAAGCACTTGCAAGTAATACAGATTGGGAAACAACGAACTTTCCATTTCCAAATGGAAATATCGGCCAGAATCTAGAATTAAATAACAAAAGTGGTTTTAACGCTTTACCTGCAGGTTATACAAACCCACTGGCAGGAGGAACGCCTATGGCAAAAGGTAGCAACTGTTTTTTCTGGACGACATACAATGGAGAGTATTCTTCTAAAGTCTACAACTTATCTTATATGTCAACCGGTCTCTTTGCAAATGAAGAAAGTAAAGAATTTGGCTATTCTGTACGTTGTATCAAAGATTAATCCTCACTTTATTAAAAAGTACTAATCAATGAATACATTTATGCCCATTACAATTGGCCTCATAATAATTATCACTTCGTTAGTTTCATATTCGCAACCACAACGAAATACGACCAATTGGAATAATATAATAGATAATGAGCTGGACACATTAGATATTAACTATCCAATGCCAAACTCATTCTTTAATGAAAATGTAGCTGTTGCTTTACATGATAGTTTTAAAATCAATAATCCGGTAAATCTTCTTAAAGTACAATCAATGCAACTGTTAAACCATAAACGCATTGGTTATTCAATGGTATTTAACTGTGAAGAATATTGGACCAATTTAAGTGAGGAAATTACTGAAAAAAATATTCCAAAACTAAAACAGTTGGTGCTTTATCCTTTAATTAGAAACCGCGAAAGTCAAACCCAATTATACGAATGGGCAGCACCAACTATAAAGGCTGTTTGGAATGATAAATCTGATACAACACAAGCACTTGATCTTTTTGCACTGTATAAAACAAACGAATATTTGAAGCAGTTTGATTTGGAGAATGAAAAGAAACGAGAAGAAGAGTTAATCATCTCGTTTCAAGAATATGACTGGTTTAACCGATATGATGATGACGGAAAACTTTATGCATTTTGGTATCGCCGAATTTGTGAATTCCAAAAAGAAGGTCATGGCTTTTCGCTTGAAGATGCCCGATATTGGACCAATGTGGCCTACAAATACATGTATGAAAATAGCAGTCAAAAAGCTAAAAAAATATTTGAGAAATTTCAAACGCTATGGTTAGAGAACAAAATTACCAATGTTCCTGATTATTTCCTTAACAGAGGAAATTATATATATCATATTGAAAATGCCATCTATAGTAATAATGTTGATAAAATAGAAACTATGATTCAGCTATGTAACCTTGAGCTTAATATATTTTCAGAACAACTTTCATATGATATATTGTCAGATGCAATGCCTTGGTACTTAGGGAAAATAAAACCTGAAATGTTTACATTTTTATTTGCCAATGGGGTTGAGTTATCTCCACAGGCAGCCGAATGTTATATAAAGAAATGTATTCGTGAAGATAATTTAGAAATTCTTCAGTTCTTAACGGAAGTATGCAATGAATTCAAATCTGTATTTTTGTTTAAAAATGCAGACTATTTCTATTCAGATGATTTTTACCAACTCATATCTCAAAAAAAAGAACAAGAGGTAATCGCAAATATGCAAAGGGCTCTTGATAGTGGTGGGTTTGATGCATTATCAAAAACAGATGACAATCCATGGTTACTAACACTTAAAAATTATTGTATTCCGGTAGAAGTAATGATGTTAAATCTATTTAAGAGAAAAGAAATTCATTTTTCAACCATTGAATTATTTTTAAAGAATGGGGCCAATCCAAACGCGATAGATAATAAGGGGATAAGTGCAATTATGTGGGCTAGTTTTAATGGAGACACAAACCTTGTACGACTTTTAAAAAAATACGGTACCAATATTGAAGCATCAGGAATTATTAAAAAAGATACAATTCAGGATATAACCTATGACGATCCTTTAAATATTGCAGTAATTAAAGGTGATTTTGAAATGGTTAAATTTTATGTAGAAGAATGCAAATATCTTGACAAGGTATTAATTGATACTCCAATTAAATATGCAAAACGAATGAAGAGGGATACAATCGAAGAGTATTTGAGATCGAATAATAACTAGTTTTCTCAAATTCCAATTTTCAAAAACTAACAAAAATGAGATATACAAAACATTTTCAGCTAGTAATCTTATTAATCTGCATTTTAAGTATGGTTGGATTAGCTCAAAATAAAAAAGATACCAAGCCTGTTGAATGGTCTGCGTCCGACATGGAAGTCTTTGGGTTTAATGATTATAAACCATATCCCAAAGTAGAGGAAGGAAGTAAAATAATTCCTGAAGGTTTTGTGTATATCAAAGGTGGTACATTTACAACTGGCAGTTGCCCACCAATAAAATATACACACGATGATTCAACGTTGTGGGCAGAACCGAATTCATGCAGAATTTCTATTGTTTCATTTATCATGAAAGAAACGGAAGTAACCAATAGAGAGTATCGTGAGTTCGTTCATTGGGTGCGTGATTCAATCGCCAGGGAATTACTTTACAATAGTGACAATCCATGGGCACAATACTATAAAATAGTTGATGATGATGGTAATATTCAAGGTCTAGATTGGAATGAACAGATCGATTGGGCCGATACTGTATCGCTAGCATCAATGTTTATTCCTCCTGATCTCAGGTTCTTTGGAATAATGGAGCATAATACCGATGCTTTTAAATACAAAATGAATAATACAGAAGTATCGGTGTATCCTGACACTTTGTGTTGGATTTATAATGTACCATACAATGATTATCTCGCAATTAATTATTTTTGGCATCCTGATTTTGATAACTATCCGGTAGTTGGTGTTTCAATAGAACAAGCACAAGCATTTTGTCATTGGAAAACAAAAATGGAATGGTCTCATGAAAAGCCATTTGGCTATTACCGATTGCCAACCGCTGCAGAATATGAATTTGCAGCTATACAACCAGTTGATAAAATGAATAACGAAAATCATTACAGAAAAGAAATTTTCTTTTCCGGAAATAAAATCAATAAATACAATTATTCTATAGGCTGGAACAATTCGGATAGTATTGCGACTGATATTCCTACCAAGGAAAAACATAAGGAAAAATACTATCATCGTGTTTTAAACAACAATACTACATTCTTAACAAGCTTCAATACCGGAGGCATTTTTTCTAACAATGGAATGCACATTATTAAAGATAATGCCGATGGATTTTCATTTACATCACCTGTAGGTTTTTATGCAAAGAATCATGAAGGATTATACGATTTACAAGGAAATGTTGCAGAATGGACAAGTTCTGTTTTTTACCCATATAATGTCATTTATAATGCAATTAATTATTTGATCGATTTTTTTCCAATTTTGAGTATTCCTAATTACTATTCAATACCAGACGATTTACAAGAAAAATTTTATGAAGCTAAAAATTCAATTGATTTTTTGAAAATACTTTCGTCTCTAAAAATTAAATATTATCAAACTACAGAACCAGACGTTAACACATTTACTGAAACAATTAAGAACAATGTTGGTATACAACAAGATGATGGTAAAATAAGGTTTACAAAAAGTTTCAGTTCTAATACTATTGAAACACATGATTCAATATCATTTGTACCAGTTGGACGAATTTATTTAGATGATTCAATTTTTATCGCTGTTCCAATCGACTCAATTACCAACCGTGATTGGATTAAGAATTATATTGAAATATCAAAAACTAAATTAGTCAACTCAATATCCGATAAAAACAAAAGAATAGAGTATTGTAAAAAGATTGATTCTGACACATATGCTCTTTTTGATATTCTTGACAGAATAGATGATTTATTAATACGCTCAAAAAGACTGAACCAACGAAATATTGTCAAAGGCGGATCATGGGCTCATAACTTCGACCATACAAATCCTTATTTGAACCATTGCTTAAAACCTAATCAAACACGGAGCTATGTTGGGTTTAGGTATGTTGCTACTGTTCTGGGATCGACTAACTAATATTTCGTTTGAAGTGACAGAAATACAACAAGTCTAATAATAGTTGAATCCAAAATATAAATAAGCATATGGGAAAGCATCGCGTCTGTTTTACTTTTGATAATAGCTGGAATCAATAATTTTTAGAAGAAGCATTTTCAGAAAAATCCACATTAGAAAGTGCAAGATTTCATTTAAATGACTACCAAAAGGATAATATTAGAAATATTGAGATTAAAGTAATTACAAGTAATTGTCCACAACTACAAGTAACCTAGAACCAGAAGGTATTTTAAGCAAAATATTTATATTTTTCGTTTCACATCCCTCTTTCTTATAATTAGCAATATTTGGTTTTCAGTTAGGCAATTATGATTTTTATGTTAGGGAGTATCGGGGTGTCCTATTATTCAGATAAAACTGACTTGCTTAGGAATATCGAATTGAAACATTTTTTATCTGGTTCTAGGTCTAAAAACATCAAATAAGAAATAAATATCGTTGCGCTGCAAATTCCCTGGAAGAATGGTATGAACTTTCAGATTATTTAATAGCAAATGGTTATAATTATGATGGTACATTAGAAGGGAATAAAATTGCAAAATCCCTTGCTACTAACAATGGATGGCAACAAACGAACTACATTGGAACTGTTGGCTATAATCAGGAAAGCAACAATGCTAGTGGATTTCATGGCGTTCCGTCGGGTGTTAGTCAAAAAAATTCAAACGGGGAAATTAGGTACAAAGGCTATTATGGTTTTTGGTGGACAAGCTCTGAATTTATCGACATAGAACAAGACTATAAATATCCGCGAGCTTATTACAGGAGTTTATGTGCTGAACATTCTTATTTGGAACGTTATCACAATGATCAGCTGAGTGGTCATTCAGTACGTTGCGTAAAAGACAGGTAAGCTCAAAAAAACGCCAAATTGAAAAATGAAAATATCAAAAGTTGAACACAGGGGCAGTACATGGTTCAGCATTGTGTTTGCTTACAACCAAGCTGATCATTTGCGGGTTAA
>JAFGOZ010000664.1 GCA_016926235.1 Bacteroidales bacterium
ACATCCACGAAGCTTTTACCTGAGCGGATGATTGTCGTTTATAATCATGCTCGTGTGTGTTAAAAGATTTATCATGGATGTTTCATTGTATTTTCCTCCATTTTTAATTAAGCAAAATAATTTAATAAGTATTTAAAAAAGCATATATGCTTGAATATCAATAAATAATAATAAAGTTATTTTAAAAATCTATTCTATCAAAATCAATAGCATTTTTTTTTATGATTATATATTTGTTTTTCAGTTTATTGTGTAACAATACTTCTTTGGGATCATGAGATAAAAAAATCATAAACTATATTTATCTTGATATATAAACAAATTATAAAAATATCACTACTGTCCGACAAAATTCTTTTTAAACTCATAAAACACTTTAATTATATGTCGTCCCTGACGGGACTAAATAATTATGGGTCATTTTTATGCTACCGGTATTTTGTCCCTAACGGGACAGCCCTGTCAGGTAGGGTGTGCAAAACCAGATCATTTCTTCTTCCCGATTTTAATTATTATCCGATATGAAACATCTAAATATTCAAGAATTAGAAAAAACACCATGGAAGAAAAATGAAAAACTCGTTTTTCTTTCCAAAATAAAGTAAAAATATACAAATAACACATTATATATTAAGTAATTAAAAGATTTTAGAAACTTAAAATCGGATCATTTTTTTTATTACGTTTGAACACCCTACCTGTCAGGGACAAATTATTATTAGATAATGTATTATAAAAATGTTAAATCCCGTCAGGGACGAAATATAAATTATCCGTTTATTAATATAAAAATATACATAATGATAAATACTACATTATTATTTGAATTTGCTACAATATTGAAAGGAGGTAAAAAGGAGTTATAATAACTTGCATAAAAAATAACTTGCCAGGAATATGCAACGTACTTTTGTTAACATATTGATTTTATGGTTCCTCTTTTTAGGAACAAATGCCCAGGTAATAATTGCTGATTTTGAATCCCCGGAAACCACTCCTGCCATTATTGCAGACGGAGGGGTGTATGGTGTTGTTGATAATCCAGATCCTTCGGGAATCAATACTAGCCCTAAGGTAGGTTATTACCATAAACTGGATACCAACTGGCAATATGTTTCCATGTTGTTCCCGGATACCTTTCAAATTGGTAATAACAATACGCTTACATTTAAGCTGCATTCATCAACACAGGGCAGAATATTTGCAAAATTCTGGATCGGAGATGATATACTGATTGAAAATTGGGCACCAGACTGGAATTTTAAACCCACAGCCAATAAATGGGTAGAATGTACTGCGGATATTTCCCCTGCTATGAAGAAGGGTTTTACTGTACTTCAACTGGCAGCCAGCGTTGATAATCTGGCTGAGGCTGAGGTTTATTTTGATGATGTGGTGTTAAGTAACCCTAATGCGGCCGCTGGAAATCCGGTGGCTGTTTTTTCTGCTTCCAAAACCCTGATCCATGTTGGTGATTCTATACTCTTCGATGCTTCAGGATCCTATGATCCTGATAGTTTTATTGTAGCTTATGACTGGAATTTCAGTGACGGAACAACAGATACAGGAGTTTTTGTGTGGCATACCTATACTACTGACAGTGTTTTTAAAGCTCAACTTGTGGTTACTGATAATGAGGGGAAGACAGGTGTAGCCTATAATTACATTTATGTTTTGCAGACGGGTGAAGTAGTAAGCAAACTACATTTTGTGGAATCTGAAACCTTAACAAATGAAAAGGTTGAAGGTATTTTTAAAATTGAAAAAGACTATACCAATGTATATAATCCCGAAGAAGTGAAAATAGATGCGGAAATTTTACTTCCTGACAATGATACTATGCTGATTCCATGTTTTTATTACATAAAAGCGTTACATACACCATCCGACTGGATGGTTGATACGTCCATTCAAAACTGGGTGGTGCGTTTTAGTTCTCCACAGGCCGGATTACACTCGGTGAAGCTGATAATAGATGATATAGATGGATTGTTTGAATCAAATCCCTGTCAAATTAATATTGGAGCAGGTACCACAAAAGGTATAATACGGAATGACACTGCAAATAATCAATTTTACAGACATTCAACCGGCGAACCTTTCTTTCCATTAGGGATCAATGCAGGATGGGCCAGTACAACAAATTATACAACCATAATAAATAATCTTTCGGCCGGTAATGCCAACGTTTTTCGTTACTGGCATACACCATTTGCCAAACAGGCTTTGGAATGGAAGGTTACCAATTTCTACAACGGTCTCGGAAATTACAGCCAGGAAGCAGCTGCTATGACCGATTCACTTATTGATTTATGCGAACAAACCGATATGCATATGCAACTGGCTATTTTTCAGCATGGCATGTTTTCTGAAAATGTGGACCCGATGTGGGAAGATAATCCCTATAATACAATAAACGGGGGATTTGTGCCCAGGGCCGAACAGTATTTTTACAATGACAGCTGTAAGAAATATGCAAAGAAACTGTTGCGCTATATCATAGCCAGATGGGGCTATTCACCCAATATTTTTGCATGGGAGTTTTTCAATGAGGTGCAGTTTACGGGAATAAACAATTCACAGACTTCGCAGTGGTACCCGGGCGTGCTGGCATGGCACAGCGAGATGGGTAAATACATGGAATCCATTGATCCGTTTGACCATATACTAACCACCAGCGCTGCCAATAATCAACTCTATGACCTGGATACTGTTGATGCGCTGGATGTGGTGCAATACCATTTGTATGTTGCCAATCTATTAGAAGGACAAAGAAGCCTTGATGAAGAATTTAAAGCAAACCTTCAGGAATGTGCCATAATAAATGGTGAATATGGTACAGATGTAAATGCTGAAACCCCATTCGATATGCAGCGCAAAGCCATATGGAACAGCATAATGACCCATGTGCCGCATTTTATGTGGTTGTGGGACTACTACCTGGAGTCAACCTGGGCTGATCTGTTCTATTTGCCCGGAAAATATTTGCAAGGGGAAGATCTTGTTTCCGATAGTTCCCTGATGCCCCTTACTTTTACTGCCAGTTCCCTGAAAGCTGATTTAGTTAATTTAGGATTTCGCAGTGATTCGGCATACTATGGATTTTTATATAACGAAGCCAATATTTCCGGTATTGACGATGCCAGCATTAGCATACAGGCAATTCCTTACGCGAATTATAAGATCGATTTTTACCTGTCAGAATCGGGACAGATAATTGCAAGGGACAGTGTTCCATTAATTACCCTGGAAAAAAAGATAAAACTACCCACGTTTTCAAAGGACATGGCCTTTAAGATAAATTACTTGTCAGCATATACATTGCCAATTGCCATTGCTGGATATGATACGGTTTTAATTCCCGGACAACCTGTTGTATTATCCGGTGTATTGAGCGAAAACCCGGCAGGCCTGTCACTGGAGTATACATGGAATATTATTGAAAAGCCGGAAACAAGTACTTTAACAATTGCAGATCCCAACCAGATGAACATTACGGTTACACCTGAAGTTGCCGGTATATATAAATTTACACTGGTGGTAAATGATGTTTCCAATACAAGTGTTCCGGATACGATGATGATTATTGCATCCAGGAGCCCGATAGCCAATGCCGGAAGGGACAGTGTAGTAGTTGCTGCAAGATATACAACCCTGGATGGTTCGGGAAGTTATGATCCCGATGGGGATATGATAACATATTTATGGACATGTGTTTCTTCACCCGTAGGAAGTGATTGTTCAATTTCAGCATTTGCGGATACGGATCCTGTTGCTTTCCTGAGGCTGGACGAGTATGGAGTATACCTTATCAAACTGGTTGTAAATGATGGTGTTTCCGACAGTGAACCTGATACAGTAAGGATACTTTCATCTGCAACGGGCGTGTTTGCTATGGAAGGGAATTTACAGCCGGGACTCTATCCAAATCCCGTAGTAAACAATTTATATATTGATTTAGATGAAGCAGTGGATTTACCTGCTACAATATATTTATATAATGCCCTCGGTACCACAATACTGACAGATAAGATTGAATTAATCAGAGGAAAAGCGGAAATCAATCTGGCAGAGAAGCAGATTGCACCGGGTATTTATTTAATAAGGATATTTGCAGATGATAAGGTATATGCTGGCAGGATTTTGTTTACAGGGGAGTAAAAATTAAAGACCTAACAGGTTTTCAAAACCTGTTAGGTCTGGGCCTCTGAAATTTTAATAATCATTATCCAAAATTTCTTTAAGCTTCTCCTCATTTTTATATTTTCTGCTATCAATACAGAATACAAAGTTCTCGATATCTTCAAATAACGCTAATACTTCTTTTCTCTTTATTACTGTGGAATTATTGTTCATTATTTCTGAAAAGGAAGAATGAGTATAGAACTTATAGTTTTCAGCAAATCCATGACTTTCAGGATTAAGCAGGGTATAGATAATTACATCCCTTAAATAGGTTATGTTATCAATAGGGTTTCGATGCAAATGTTCCCGGAACAAACTACCTGTGCGATTATATGCTTTATTTATAGCCTTGGTATATGAATTAAACAGGTTTGAAAATGGTTGATGTAATTTTGCTGTACCTTTTTGTGTTGCATGAGGCATATCTTCAAACTCTTTAATTTGAACTACTAAATGAAAATGGTTTGGCATTAAGCAGTATGCGTAAATATTGCATATTGGCAATAAGTATTGATAGATTTTTTGTAAAAAGAAAACATAATTACGTTCTTCAATAAATATGTTTTCTTTGTTGTTTCCTCTGTTAAATATATGATAGAACTTTCCTTCTTCAAATGGGTGTTGTTTCATTGTACTATTGTCGAATGTAAAGAGACCTAACAGGTTTTCAAAACCTGTTAGGTCTACCTTGATAAATTTTACTTACTTCAAATATAACCAACGATATAAGATATTACACAATATTTTTGTGAGAAAAGATGGATTAAGGAATATTTTAATGATAGCCTGTTCTTAAAGGTCTTCTAAATAGCATTAACAAATAACATATTATCAAAATCTACTTAAATTCAACTAAAGACCTAACAGGTTTAAGAAACCTGTTAGGTCTACATTTCTTCCTACATTTTTTTTCATTCGCATGTTTCACGCGTAAAATATGGGTACTAAAACAATCCGGTATACTTCTCACGCGTAAAAATGGCACCAATCATTTTATGGTATGCTTTTCATGCATAGCATACGGGTACGAACATTTTCTGACATCCTTTTCGTGCATGTAATATGGTCCAAATGCTTTTCTGGTATACTTCTCATGCATAAAAAATGGTCCATAATATTGTCGGATGCAGTTCTCATGCATAAAACATACACCATCCTTTTTTATGGAGCATTTTTACGCATAAAAAGCAGGACAGAATGCATTCAGGCCGGTTTTGTATATATAAATATTCCTGCGGGATGGTATTAACCGGATTTTTTATGTGTGTATGTTGCTAAAAAAGTAAGCATTGAGCCGGCCGTGAGAGTTATATCATTGCAGCTCTGCTTCCGCTTAAGTATTCCTTTATTGATGTAACATTCAGCAGCTTCTCTTTTTTTTCCGCTTCCAGTTTGATTTCTTTATTCCCACTTACTAAGGATTCCAAAGGTATTCCCAAGTACCTGTTTAGCAAAGTTATCATTTTTAATGTTAATGTCCGTTTACCGTTCAGCACCTCAGATACTCTTGTTTTGCCTCCAAATAATGGAGCAATATCAGCTTGTTTTAAATTCATTTGTTGCATCCTGAACTTAATGGCTTCTATCGGGTTTGGGGCCTCCATTTTATAATGTTCCTCTTCGTATTTTTCAACATGGATCGATAGCAGTTCTAATTCTTCCCCTTCGGGACTATCAGGTTCAATAGCTTTCTCTGAGCTATTAATCAAGCTGTAAATCCTTTCACAAGCTTCGTTATATTCATGCTCTGTCTTTAATATTTTAGTCTTCATATCTTATTGATTTTGCATCTATTTTGTCATATTCTTCATGTGTACCGAACCACACTATACAAACAATTTTAATTCATTTATTTTTATTACGCCTTTTACCTTGAGAGTACGAGACCTGACAGGTTTTGAAAACCTGTCAGGTCTTCCTCCTTTACTTCTACTTTTTAATTACCCTGTGCATTACCACCTGCCCCTCCAGTGCAATTTTGACTATGTAGGTGCCATCTGCCCACTGGCTTATATCTACCATGTTTCTTTGTTCTGAGGTTGTGGTTTGGTATACCTGGCGGCCGGCATAATCGTACAGCGTTATTTGAGCTGTTGCCCGGTCTTTTAATGGCAGGATAATATTGAAAATACCTCCGTTGGGGTTGGGGTAGATAAGTATATTACCTGCCTCAGGCAGGGTATTTTCATTTTCTACCTTATACCCATTTGCCTTATCATCCGCAATCCCGGTAGTATCCATTTTGGTTTCCATTTCTACCACATTATATTCCGGTGCGAAAGATGGCGCAGTGTATAAGCGGTAACTCCGGTTGCCGGCAGGATCGTAACCGAAACTAAACTCCTGGGCATAGTTGTTTGTAACATTTACTATCAGAAGAAATATTGCAGGTATTATTGCTTTTTTCATTGTTTTATGTTTTTATATTTTTATATTTTATTATTCCATATATCAATCAGTACCAGCAGGTGATGTAAAGCTTAAAATGAAATACTCTTTATTTTTTTGTAATCCTTTTTTTATTATAATAATTGTATCATTATTAGACTTTTTAAAAATACAATCATCAGGTTTAATAAAATCGTTTACACCAATTCCTATTGAATTATTAAAATCACAATATACTCTTATCTTAAGATAATTTGAGAGTGTAATAAATGAAAGATCTTCATTATATCTATATTCACTGGGATTAAAGATACTTTTAATACAATTATCTAAAGAATCTTCAAACTTAACGGCTGGATATTCTTTATACAAATCAAATAAATATTTATTTGATCTATTCATATCATGACGAGTTTTAAATACCATTAAGATTATGAAAATTATTAGTATTATTAAACTTAATTTTTTATTCATTTTCATTAATACGTTTTAATTTTCCCATAATTATATCCAAATGAATAAGGTTCGAATAATGATGCTCCAAATGAGGCTGACACAACATATGAGTATAGATAATAATTGCCAGCTTGTTGAGACCATGCAAATGCTAAACCCATGGATATACAATACTCTGGAAGAACGTCCCTACCAGCATAAATCTTATTACGTGGACCAGTAGCTAGTTTTAAACTAAAACGTTCTGAAGGTCCTGTATAATCAATCCTTGACACCTCTCCCTGAACTCCAACATCAGTCCCTCCACCACCAGCAAGTTCTGTTAATGGTCTAATTTTTCCTCTGTCTCTTCCAGCAAGAATAAATATTAAACCAGCATCAGCCTCTGCACCAACAAGTGATACTCCTACATCATCAGATATTGCTTCTGCCATATAAAATGGATTTGGAATTTTACCTAATTCTGGAACCCATATCATTTTAGAAAAGCGATAGTACATAGCAATAAATCTTTGAATTGTAGGCGCTGGCGCATCTGGTGTATGGTACCAGTTATTAAATATCAAAGTATAAGCTCCAGTAACTGCACCATTAGCAAACTTACCGCCACCCAGTTTAGAAGCGGTACCACCAACTATAGCAGCTCCAAATACCTCACCTACCTTACCATATTTTGAGAATGAACCTTCGTATGAAGTTGAGAAATAACCGGACATGAATGCCGGTCCAAAACTTCCTCCCCTGGCTTCTGCAAGAGCCCCGCTGGCTAAACCATGTAATACCGCTCGACTTACCGCATCGTTATGGCTAATGGTTCCAACAATATTGGAACTTAAAGCTCCGGCAACGCTCCATAATGAATTAACAGACCCGGCCTTTAATGCCTGGGTAAGATCACCACCCACAAGCATCGTGTTAGTAAACCCTCCCGTAAAACCGCCTAGTGCAGAAGATGCTATCATACCCAGTGGAGCGGCAAAACCTGCAACAGTAATTTGTACTGCTGCCGAGATAATTGAGGCAAGCTCTTCGCTCATGTACCCTGAGGGGTCAACAAGGGAAAGCGGGTTATTGAGACAATATGAGTACCTGTTAAGCCCCTGCAGGTTATCCGGCATTTGCACAAAGGGGTCGGGGCTGAGGAAACGACCAATCAACGGATCATATATACGCCCATTCATGTTTATTACCTGGAACATATCCAGATGTTCATGGCCGGTAAAGCCCCTTGTGGTCGGGTAACCTCCTGCCGGGTACAGCTGGCTCCAGTTAGCCGGGTTACGCCGATTGCCCCATGCATCAAAGCTCAGGTATACGGGGCTCGTTTTATTTTCATCGGTATAGCAGTAAACCGAACCCAGGTTATCTTTGAGCATGTATCTGGTTTCGCTGCTGCCCGTGCTTTCTTTTGTATATAATGCTATCACACCGTCGGGGCTACTGATATAATGTATTTCTTTGTACGTGCCGGTTACTTCATCCACTTCTTTTTCGAACATACCGCCACCGGCATAGTATTTGGTAGCTGTAAGTGTACCCTCCATCTTTGTTTGCACCTTCACTCTTTCCCTGCTCGCACTATAAAAATACTCCATTTCAAAATCATCGTAGTTATACCTGATAATATGTAATTTGTCAAATGAGGTATAGTATGTGTTTTGAACTTCAGTGTATGGGGTATTTAAAAGAGTTCCGTCAACGGAAGTAACGGCATGCTTTCTCCCCGTGGCATCATCGTAATGGTAGGTACCAACACCGGTACGGGATTGTATATTGCCCAGGATATCATAGTTTATGGTTTCCGTTGGGCTGGATGATCCATTATAATAAATAAAATGTAACCGGTTATATGCATCATATTCGAACTCCTCTTTCTGGTTTTTTAAGACATCCTGTCTTAGCTCTAAATTACCAAGTACATCATATTCATAATAGAGACTTTGAAGACCTGATGTTTGTATTGTTTTTATCAACCCCGTATTATCGTAATAGCTGTTTACTGTATGAATTTTCCCGTTTCCGGTATAATAGTCCAGGGTTTGTCCCTTCGCATTTGCTGTACCGGCCTGCCAATACACATCCCCACCCCCGGCTTTTTTCACCTGGCTCATATATCCGTATGTGTTATAGGTATACTCCAATGCAAAATCAGAGGGATAGTCCATTTGTTTTAGCCGGCTAAAGTTATCATATGTGTTTTCAAATACAAAAGTCTCGGTACCTGTTTTCTGTGTCTTTTTTATTACCCTTCCCAGGTCATCATATTCATACTCTTCATAATCTCCGTTTGTCATATCTATCCTTGATAGTTTTCCTTTTTCCTTTGCCCCGTCATCATAAGTCCAGGTAGTTGTAGAGGTAGTCACACCATCAGGTTCGGTGCGTGTTTTTACGCGGCCAAGTTCATCATATGTGAAAGTCGTTACATTAGTACCTTTTGTCTGTTTTGTCATTTCTCCAAACGCATTATACTCATATGATATTTCCCCCAGGTCAGGGTCATCCAGTAATGTCTGGTTCCCCATGATGTCATATTCCATGGTTATGGTAAAACCTTTTTCACTATTCTCAAACTTCGTTTCAATAAGGTTTCCGGCGGCATCATAATCATATGTTAGCTTATCATTTAGTTCACACCCATCGCTGCATCCAAAACCTTCACTTGAAACAAGCTGGCCTCTTGCATTCACTGTTTTTGCCCGTCTGATGCCTTTTTGATTGGTTACCTCCGAGGTAAATCCATTGTATTCATAATCAACAGAATGTCCATCGGGTAATGTTTCACTATCTACACGTCCGAATACATCATAATAGTACTTTGTGTAGTTCCCTCTATTTCCGGCAATATATGGCAAATATACTTTATCCACTTGTCCCAGCTTATTATATATTTTATCAGCCAGTATCTTTTCGCCATTTAATCCGATCGATTTTGTACGGATTACCCGGCCAAGTGTATCGTAAAATTCGATCACTGGTTCGTTACCGGAAGTTTGTGAGTATATATAGTATACTGCTCCATCCGGCTTATCTGCTGTATTATCAATACACCATCTCCTCTCTGTAAGAGATTGTATGTTCCCGGGAGTGGTAGTTTTCTTTAACCTGCCAAATCCATCATACCTGAAAGTAGTAATAAGACCGTTAGGGTCTGTATGTGTTATCATATTACCGGAAAAGGGATTATAGGTCATTGTTTCAATGTGACCCGCAGGATTTGTTTGCTGTTTGATAAAACGATGTGTAGCGTCATCATACATATATCCTGTAGTAAGAGCTTTACCTGTCCGGCGTTCTGTGGTGGTTTTCGTTATTACATTACCATATCCATCATAGGTGTAGAGTGTTTCAACACAATAGTCAAGTTCACCCGGTTCATCTGGCAGGTCAGGTTCTACTTTTTCCAGTTTAAGCAAACCGTCGTCAGCATAGTACTCAAATTCTGATTTTCTTATAATATCTTGTTTAGGTGCCGGGGCATGCTTGGTTACAGTTGCCGATCTTAACCTGCCCAACATCCACTTTGTATCAACTATATTATCATATGTGTTAACTGTAGATATAGTATATCCGTCTTCATATTCCATACTGGACTCCAAAATATTTCCATATGTATCATATGGTCCAAAATTACTGGTAACTGTGCTAAATGGAGTTGATGAACCCCTTTCGTATTTTTTTTCCACTGCTTTTGATATCCAGGGAAAATAAACGCCCTGTCCGTCATCCCTTGCCTCGTTGGTATATGTAACCTTCGATATTAATTGTCCTGTTTCGGTATTCCCAACTCTGGTTTCTGTTTCTTTTAAGGATAAATAGTAATAGGTTGAATTGAGTTCATACTTTGAGATAGTAGATATATCAGATTCCACATCATATGCTATCGTCTTCATAAAGCCCAGTAAACCTTTGCCTAATCTATGTGCATGGGCATCCTCGTATTTATAGGTTATTGAGTTATTTCCACCAATTCCGTCACTAGTTATTACCTCACTCACTACATCACTGGCGCCAATGTATGATGAAATAGGATAATTCGGGTCTGAGGTTTGAGAATAAACTGTATTATCTGTAAGGGGTTCATAATTAATACTTATCTCATTGTCTAAGCCACTTGTAATGGATAATAATAAATCATTTTTCTTCTTTTTTATAAGTGAGTAATTATTATCAACGTTATACAATGTCCAACAATAATTATAACTGTCATCTGTACTTTTTGTAAATAGCTCAGCATAGCCATTACCATCAAAATCTGCAATATAAAACTGGTGATGCTCATTTGCAAACATGCCGTTAGAACCACCTGCTTTATCAAAATCAGTGCCATTGCTATTTGAAAAGTAGTAATATTTTAAATTATCATTTGAGGGTATTGAACCACTTATATTGTTCATAAAGAAATCTGTTTTCCCATCACCATTAAAATCACCCATATTAAATCTGCACCATGAAGTATAAGCAGTTGATCCTGTCTTACTATCAATAATATGAGTCTCATAATTTTTCCCATTTGAAAGAAGAATTCTCCAGTTTGTTGTTGATATCATCCCCAGAGCTCCGTAAACTAGAACATCGGTTTTCCCATCCCCATTGAAATCACCATATTTATAATCATGGTCTATACAAAAATCGGTCAATAATATACTAGTGACTGCTTGTGAAGGCTTTTGAAGGTTGAAACGAAGTATTCTTAATGATTCATTATATCCTATTGCCAAATCTGTTTTCCCATCACCATCAAAGTCAATAGGATCTACTTTAGATGTCCAGGAACTAGTAAATATCGTATATTTATTGCCATAATTAAAATTACCGCTTGAATCATACCATCCTCCGTAAATATATGTATCAGGATAACCCACATCCCTATGAACCATGCATTCTGTCATGCCATCTCCATCAAAATCTCCAACCACTACACCATCCACATCAGTATGTGTAATAATATAAGAATTCTGTTCAAATCTATTTCCTTCAGATAACCATAAATAAATTTGGGTACCAACTCCGGTAGCATGCGTACTAACCATAATATCTGAACGCCCGTCCCCATTAAAATCCCCTGTAAAAAAACCTTTCGCATGTGCTGGTAAATCAGGTTTATCTATACTTGCCGAATGGAAATAAAAACCTGGTATTCCTCCCCAATTCTCCCATGCAGCATACCAGAATCCACAATTATCAAATGTGCCGTTTTGATCATGATCATTGGCAACAAATATTTCATGTTTACCATTTCCTTTAAAATCAGCAGGATATGCTTCTGAATATTTATTAACTCCCATTTGATTATAACAACGGTAGTTGGGATATACGATATCATCATTTTGCCAATTAAAACGTGTAGGATTAAAAGATTCCCCATAGTTATTGGATTCATCAATCTGAGTTAAGTGACTTCTGTTTGCAGCTCCAAAGTTTTCGTAAGTAAGACTGTATGTCCTATACGTCTGATCTGAATTTTTACATTCAATCTTTGTGAGAATCTTTGTTATCATCGATTTTACACCATAGATGTAAGATTGTAATGTGTCCGGTCGATCTGCATATGTAAAAACAACTTTATTATAAGCCGATAATCCTAAAGAAGAATTGGATGTATATTTTATACTTTTAATCCTGAATTCAAAATAGATCTGATCTTCTTTATCATATTCATACTCAATAGTATTCCCTTTTGTGTCCTCAATTTTTGTTAGTAACCAGAACATAACACCATCTCCGCTGGCAAGTTTTAACTGTGAATCCGTAGAATATCCATAATATTTTTTTAACCCAGACTTTGTATACACAATAAATGTTTCCGGGCCCAGACCTTCCATGCCGCCTGATACAATTTTTGAAAAGCTGTTGCTTTCTGTTCTGTATGTTGCATTTTCAGCACCATAAGTAAAACCGGCATCCACCATAAGACGCTGGCCATCCAGCATAAAGCGGTCATCTGCATCAAAATCCACACCGTCAATTTTACCATCATGAAAGTAAGTAGAAGGACATCGGGTTATAAGTGATAATCCGGATAATCCAAAACCAATACCCAATAATCCATCTCCACCCTGGCTGTTATAGGTTATGGCCAGTTCCGGTGTCATACCAGCTGTTCCGGGAGAAACCGTTATAGGCATAGTATAACTTGCCCCGCCTGTAGGCGTAACACTAAACTGCCCGTTTATGCTGCCAACTACACCACCATCACTACCACCATGAATATCGCCATTGTCTTCCAATACAACAAGGTTTTCATCAGCTTTTGCATGAAAATAGTAAGAGCCGGATGCACTATATGAAAATCCTTCAGCGAGGTCTACATATTCTTTTGCAACATAACTATGTGTTCGGTAGGTTGGTTCATCCAATGTAATATTCACAACCTCGGTTTGTGCTTTAGCTCCAATGGAGTAATGCATAAACAAAACCATTAGTGTGCATCGAATCAACCGGGCTATATATCTTCTGTATCTAATATAATTGTTCATAATATATTAATTTACATGATTGAACTAACAATAAATTATTTCTGCTCGAGTAATGATTCAATGAGCCTTTGCTGCTGCTCAATCTTTTGATTTTGCTCAGTAAGCTTTTGGTCTTGCTCGGTTAGTTTTTTATTCTGTTCAATCATGTAAAGAGTTAGTTCTTCAATTTTTTGTAATAGCACCTGATTATATTTTGAAAGTTCCAGACCGTTTTCTTCCATGCTTGATGCCGGCGCTACATCCGGGAGGTGTTTATTCTCATTTATAAAGGTTTCAACTTCATTCAATGAACGCAGCTTGTAACCTTCTTCGAATACAAAATCTGCGCCCGGCTGGGCTACTATCTTTATTTCTTTGGCTTCAATTGAACCGGTGGGAGTAATTACTACATTATTAACAATACCTGTTGCATAATTATTGGAAGTGCCTAAATACATGTATGTGCCATTTTGTGCTTCCTTTAAATAGATACCTGCCTTTGGTCTGTCAGTAGTTGTGCTTGTTGTAGACCAGAAAATACCAGGGGTATATGCATTAGGCGTATAGTCTGTTGTTATTAATATCCCTGCATTGGTAAGGCTTTGAGTAAATGTGGTTTGGGTGGTGCTTTCGTTGGTATTTTTAATATTGAAATTAGTAAGCGGGGCATCAGTGCCGATGCCTACTTTGCCGCTGCTGTAGTGTATGCCGCCTGTGGTAGTGCTCCATTGCCCACCTCCAATAGGATTGCCAGCAAGGTCAGTAAAAGAACTGGCAGATATTGTTTCCGTTACTTTGAGTGGGCCTTCAACGGTAACATAGCCAGTGGATACTAATGAATTATGAGGTTTTAATGTAATGTTCCCTGCGCCTAAAGCATCAGCAGTGGAAGGATTTGCGGGGTATCCGGCTTCAATAATAATATCCCCTAAATCTCCACTAGAATTCATACATCCAGCCTGGATTGTAATATTACCTGCTTCACCACCTGATATTAAAGACCCAGCCTTGATATTTATATTCCCTGCATAAGCATTTGAAACATTTCCAGCAAGAATTTCAACATTTCCTCCGGAATTTGATGTACCAGTATAGGTTTTAATTCTTCCATTATAAGTAGAAAGACTGCCAACGCTAAAAGATCCGTTTACATCCAATGTTGCCTGTGGATCATCGGTACCGATGCCAACTTTCCCATTAGTAACATTATAGAAAATATTTGGACTGGAAACATCCCATGGAGAGGTGCCTCCTGATGGGATATCCTGGGTAAACAAATTCCCGTTGGCATCAGTAACCAGCATGTTAGTTCCAGTGCCACTGCCTAAATTTTGAAAGCGGACTGTGCCATTTACATTTAGTTTTGCTGAAGGGGAAGTGGTGCCAATACCTACGTTGCCTGTACCCTGTGAAACAACCATTGCCGCAATGTCATTACTTCCATTTTTTACGTGTAAAATAATAGGCCCCTGATAACTTGATAAAGCTAAAGCGTTTTGAGGGTTATAATTACTTGGCTCTTCATAGACTCTTGTATACTGTCCATAACCTACCCCTATTGAACCCAATCCAGCACCATTATTATCAAGAAAACCAATATTAGGGTGAGAACCAGAATAAATATTGCCTGACACTTGCATACCTTTAAGTGTCAAAAAGTTGCTTTTACTTTCGATTATCATAGGTTTGGTATAAGGAGGATTAAGCAATGTAGACTTAATATGCAATTGATATTCCGGGCTTGAAGTTCCAATGCCAATATTTGTTGTAGTTGGGTATACCCACATGGCATTCCCGCCTTCATCATCCCAGTATTGTCCCTGTGCAGAGTTTTGTACTAAAAAAACTAATAATGCGATTAAAATTAAAAATGATGCAATGCTTTTCATATCTGAAGTTTTTAAATAATTTTTAGTTATTATGTTATTAAACTGTATTTAGCGTTAATCTCGTTTTACAATGAAATATAAAAGCTACTTTTTGTATTTACCTGCCTTTTTAATTATGCTAAACATTATTAAATAGTTGGATAAAAAATAATACAATGAAACATAAATGAAAGTAAAAATTATCCTTGCCCATACCTTTAAAACTGTTTTAAACAGTTTTTAATCCTTATTAATTTAACTTTCAGTTCTTAAATTTACATATACTTTTTTAAACCACAAATATTTTTATAATTTCCAGATACTCCGATTATTGCATCAAAATACTAAATGTCTAACGCCAAGGGATTTAACATTTTTTAACTTTTTATCAACAGGCGTTAATTTAGAATAATTCCATATTATTAATCGCCTGCTTGTTATATCCATATAAAGGATTGTGCGGTTATTGTTGGAAAGGATTTCGGCGTAGGGTTTTTTCATGGTTCGGTTCGTGTCTATTGTTAGAGATGCCGAACCAAGTTCAGGATGACTTACTATAAGAAACATGAAACAGGTCAATATACGAACGTCATGCCGAACTTGGTTCGGCATCTGTTCCGGGAATCGGCGGATGCTGAGCCTTTAGCCCGGCGAAGCCATACAATCTCAGCATGACTAATACTTCTAATCAGACCTGACAGGTTTTCAAAACCTGTCAGGTCTATAAAAAAAGGGCCACAGCAAAGCTGCAGCCCTCTCTACTTTAAGGGTAAACTATATACTACTTTCGTAATTAGTTCTTAACAAAACGTGCAATGCTTGCAGCGCCATCTTTGTCTAAGGTTTGTATTATATAAATACCTGTTTTAAGGCTTGCCACGCTTATGCTGCCGTTATATATACCGCTGTCAACCATTCTTCCTGTAATATCTATGATGCTGTAAGAAACTACATCCATACCGGCGATACGGAGGTTCTCTCTGGCAGGGTTAGGAACAATGCGGATTGTGTTTTGTACAACTCTGTTTTTAACTCCTACAAATCCTGTCTCATCACCTAATTGTATTTGTCCATAATACTGACTGGTTGTATAGGCTACGTCGGTTCCTGTCGGGTTTGCCCAGTTCAGGATCGACTCACGGGTATTGTCAGCGGCATCGGCATCAAGGATAGATATTTCAAATGAGAACCTGTATCCGTTCTTCACGTCGCTGGTTACTTTAGCAAGTGCAGTCGCTGAGTCAACTGCTGCGTTCATGAACATATTTGCAAATGGCATTTTAACTTCCAGTCCATAACCAGAATTTCCTGCTAATTCACCCCAGGTTACAGGGAATGATGTATGATTTGTTGGTCCCATATCATATTCGGTACGGCCCAAGTTAATTCTATACTGATGTTGACCTTCTATACGACTTCCTTCATATCTTCCGTCTTGAGCATCAATAAATAGCTCAATACCATCATTGTTCCAGTATTGGTCTGATCCTGATGGAAATGGTCTGGGCACATCATCAGTTATATCAACATAAAAGTATATGTTTTCATCATCCCATACTGCATAGAATTGTCCTTCGCTATCAGTAGCGCCCGGTGTACCAATAGCAGGTCTCTTTATATCACCTGAATCAGCATCAGCGCCATCCCAGGCATCATCATCGTCAATGCCATTTAAAACAATAGCTGAAGCTGCTGATGGAATTTGAGAAGCCACATAAACTCTTTGTGGAGGTAATGATACTACTGTTTCACGGCTTACTGTAATTTTACTAATATATATAATGGCCCCAACTTGACCAGGCCAGCTACCTGCTTTATATTGTGATACCAATCTAATAGCAGTAACCTTTGAGTTCATAGTACAGTTCTCTTTAACGTCAATTATAGAACCAGTTTGATCATTTACCTGTGATGGCTGTTCCATTGAGCCCTCAAGTCGTACGATTGTATTCAATGAATCTATAGGTTTTCCTGAAGTACCTGGATCTAGCTTTATTTTATATGAGAACTTGTTATTTTCACCCATATTGAAAGTGTCCTCAAGGTAAATAGCAGTATTCCATTCATTAACAGTAGCCTTTAAAAACATTGTGCCACTTTCTTCAACAACTTTAAAGCCAGTACCTGTTGTATCAAAAGTAGCAGGGTCAAAGATAACTTTTGAATCAAAACCTACAATTTTACCTACCCAAATCGTATCTCCACTTGTTGCTGGCCAACCACCTTGCGTTACTTGTCCAAAGAATTGTATCTCGTGAACATATTTCATTGTATCAAGGAAATCACCTTGTACTTTTCCGAAGTTGCCTGATGTAGGACTTTGAGTTAATGATGTTTGTGAAGCAACCATTTCTCCAGGGTTCCATTGGTTTTCTACCTTGTTGGCAGTATCCTTAAGGTTAATTCCTCCGTTAATATTTGCATTGGTTAAGGTACTGTCGGTATCAGGGCCCAACTTGTACTTTATTGTTGCTTTTGCACTGGGTGCAGTTATTGCAACTTGTGGTATTGTTATAGAAGAACTCCATTGATTAAGGATAACACGTAGATATACGGTACCATTAATGGTATCCTTTGACATACCAGCTGGCAATGTGCCGGCATATGTGTCAGGGTCAAATATTACCTGCGCTTGCGTGAAGCCGGCAAGTAATAAAGTTAGTGTTAATGTAAAAATCCATTTTTTCATAGTTTCCAGATTTAAGTTAATAAATAGTAGTTTATTATTTTATGTGAGAATTTTATTTTAAAAGCTCCATTTAATAGGATTGTGATCCGTTTTTAATTGATATATATCTCCTTCTTACTTCCATCCCGGATATTGTTTTAAGTTAGAACTCAATTGAATCTCTGAGTTGGGTATGGGGAAGAATTCATGCTTTCCGGGTACAAAATCAATTCCTGAAGCTGTGGGCCATGCCTCCAATTGAATGCCATCAATATATTTCTCGGCCAGGCGCCAGCGGATAAGGTCAAAGCCCCGTGCCCCTTCCATAGCCAGTTCGAGCCTTCGTTCGTGAACAATATCCTCGAATGAAATATCTGTCAGGTTTTCCGGGTATCCCGTGTCCCCTGACATTCTTGCCCGTGTCCGTACCTGGTTCACATAATCCAGGGCCGTGGCATGGTCATTCAGCATATAGGCAGCTTCGGCAGCCATTAATACAACATCGGCGTAGCGTATATATCGCAGGTTTACCGGTCCGTCATTGAAGTTTACCATACCTCTCCAAAATTCATCCGGAGAGGCTTCGTATTTCCGGCTTATAGTATTTGTAGGTAAATTGGAAAAATCCATTCTGAACCACCTATCTGAACCATTGCTTAATCCTATAAGTACAGTATCCCAGGGTTTTGAGTAAGCAGTGCCATTAATAACAATGGTGTCGGTACATCCAACAGTTGTAGAAAACCGGGGATCAAGTATGGGATTGGTTTCAGCAGAATGCAGGTTTGTTTCCCTTCTGTCCTGGTTGCCAAAAGCATGCAACAGACAAGGGGTTGGCAGGTTAAAGCTCCAGCCATTGGCAATTGCCCTATTTCCATTGGCATCAGTATAAAATCTAATAGTAGTGTATACTACAAGATATGTACCTCTGGTATATGTCCAGTCAAGCCCATCGTTTACATTTTGTATTTCCCAAACACCTTCATCTGAATTATCTCCGTCAACGGTGAATATCCAGCGATACCCACCTACTCCATTCACCGGGTCTCTCCATGAATTAAAACGTTCCCCTTCATAACCGACTAAATGATATTCTCTGGATTGTATCACTGCATCGGAATATTTAAGAGAACTATCCCATCGAATAGCACATCCATTAAATCTGTCATCATCTGTATAATTATTCGCGTATGAGGATTCATATAAATAAGCTTTAGCCAGTAAGGCACTTGCTGAACCTTTAGTAGCTCTTCCAACTTCTGAGCCATTTTGACTTTTTTCCTTCAAGTAAGGGATTGCTTCAGTAAGGTCTTTTTCTATAAAATGAAGAACTTCAGCAATACTGGCTCTTGGTAAGTCATCCTCGGGAGTAAGAAGCCTATCAGCAATTGGAACCCCCCCATATACTTGTAAAAGATAAAAATGATAAAAGGCTCTGAGGAATTTCATTTCAGCTATACGATGCATCATCAGATTTTTATCAACCAGGGGATCAGATTTATTAATAATATCAACACGGCTCAGAAATTCGTTTGTCATACGGATGCCCTTATAACAATAACTCCAACTATCAAAAACATAATCCAGGTCAGGATGATGAAGTAATCTGTCCATGCTTTGAAATTCTGGCCAGTCATTGGTGTTTTCACCACCCACTTCTGAGTCGTCAGCTATACTTGCGTAGCCCATGAAATAATAAAAGTCGAAAATATCCCTTGTACAGAGAATACCGTATGCAGCAGTTGCTGTTCTATCTAAAGCTTTAAAAGTAGTATAGTAGGATACTTCAGTTTCTTCCGCTGTAGGTTTTAGGTCGAGGTAATCTTCACTGCAACCTGAAATTCCTAAAACTGCAACAATGATTATTATAAAATATATTGAATTTTTCATTTTCTTTGAGTTTTTATGTTACTAAAAAGTAAGATTAAGCCCAGCTGAATACATTTTAGCATGAGGATAAGCCCCTTTATCTAATCCTAGTGTAGTGGCTTCCTCTTTTGTGATATTATTTGGGTCACCAGCATATTTTGAACCAATTTCAGGATCATATCCTGAATATTTGGTAAATGTTAAAAGATTCGATCCACTGACATATACCCTGAATTTTTCAATACCTAATTTTTGTGTAATTTTGTTTGGTAATGATACGCCTAAAGTAATGTTCTTCAATCGCAGATAAGATCCATCTTCAATATAAAAATCTGACACTTTTGAAAAGTTACCATTTTTATTAAACGGGTCAAGACGTGGTAATGAACCATCCAGTCTGGCGGGATATAGTAATTCTCCATCCCTGTTATAGATATCTTCTCTAAAGTGATTCTGAACATATTCTTTACTCCAATTGAAACCACCGTCCATATTATACATATAAAATTTTGTTGCGTTAAATATTTTATTTCCGTATACACCTTGGAAAAACATAGAAAAATCAAAAATTCCATATTGTAAATTGATACCAAAGCCATACATAAATTTAGGATTTGGATTTCCAATTGGTACTATATCCTTTTCATCAATTATCCCATCGCCATTTACATCTTTAAATTTAAAATCCCCTGGCTGTGCATCGGGTTGGGCATAGACAGGATCACCTGTTGTGGTGTCTATAACATATGGCTGATTTGTTATTATTCTAGTTCCATTTATAGAATCTGCATCTTCAAGGGTAAATAACCCCTCAATTTGGTAGCCATAAAATTCACCAATTGGTTGTCCTTCAATAGTTTTATTAAGATAAGATGAAACGCCTTTTGTTGTTCCAGCCTCTAATGTGTCTCCCTCCAAGTCAATTGCGAGAGTTTTAATAAATGCAATATTTGCATTTACTGAATATGAAAATTTCCCTCGCTTTTCTTTCCATTCAGCTGTAAATTCAACTCCTTCGTTTGAAAGCCGGCCAATATTTGCTACAGGTTTCGAACTTCCTCCTTCCTGGAATTCGGCTCTTACTATATATCCAGCTTCACCTAAAAGCTCTTTTTCCATTAGCATACCATCGTTATAACGTTTAAAGTATTCAGTAGTGAAAGTAAATTTGTTATTTAAAAAACCAAGGTCAAGTCCAATATTATTGGTAATAACATCTTCCCAAGCGAGAACATTGTTGCCCATGCGTGTTGGAGCAGCTCCAGTAGATGCGCTGGCAGTGTGGTTGAAGGAATAGTTATAAACAAGTTGCGTTGAAACAACTGAGTATTGGCTATATACACGTATGGCATTATTACCAGTTTTACCATGTGCGTATCTTATTTTACCAAAACTCAGGAAGGGTAAATTATCTTTTACAACACCCAATTCAGTAAACTTAAAACCAAATGAATAAGATGGAAAGTTTCCCCAGCGTTTTCCTTCTGCAAATATAGAAGAACCATCTCTTCTAAAATTAAACTGTGCAAGTATCATTCCTTTGTAGTCGTAATTAAACCTCCCTAAATAAGAAATACCACTTGTTTCGGTTGCATCTCCAAATGGAATCTGTGCTACTAAAGTATCATTTGTACTAGCATTGAAATATTGCATTTCCTTGCTCGCATTTATTAAATCCCATCTTGTACCATCAATCCATTCGTATTTGTTATAACCAACTTCATAACCTGCTAATATTGAAAAATTATGATCATTGAAAATAGTTTTCTGATAAGTCAACAAATCTTGCAATGTGTATCCATAATAATTTCCATAGTATTTGTATATTTTTGTGTTATCATTACGATAAGAAGGTGTAATGAGGAAAATAGGATAAAATTGGTTAGTAAAATCATTGCTGAAATCTCCAGATATTCTACTTTCAAAAGTCAATCCCTTGATGGGTTCTATTTTTGCAAAAACAGTAGCTTTAATTGCATTTTTTGTTCTCTTTCTATCAAGTAATTCGACTGTTGATACTGGATTGTTTGTATTTCCTAACGGTGTTGCAGACCAGTTAGTAAATGGTGTTTTTGATGAAGCGGGATTTCCTAAAGTATCAATATAAAATGGTACAAAAGGATGATAATTAAGAGCCTGCAAAATAGGTGTTGCATATTCATTAAGGTACTGCCATTCTTCAAAACCCGAATATTCTTCTCTGGTGGCGGAGAGGTTCTCACCCATTGAAAACCATTCGTTTGCTTTGTTCTCGGCATTAACTCTTATTGATAATCTTTTGTAACCACTATTCCTTAGAATTCCTTCTTGATCAACGTATCCCAATCCAAGATAATATGTGGTTTTTTCAGTTCCTCCCGAAATATTAAGGTTATATTCTTTTTGTGGAGCTTTTCTGAATATTTCGTTTTGATAATCATAGTTAGATAATGAGTCTGGAAGGGGTGCATTTTCACCATTGAAATAATATCTGTTCCATCGCCTTCTGAGTAATGCATCATATTCCGTATACATATGTCCAAATTCTGGCCCTGATGCTAATTCAACAAAGTTATCAAAGCTTTGTCTGCTAAATGTCATATTGAAGTTAACCTGAGGTTTACCAGTTTTTCCTTTTTTTGTAGTTATTAGCACTACTCCACTTCCTCCATTGGCGCCATATATGGCTGCAGCAGAGGCGTCTTTTAAAATTTCTATTGATTCAATGTCGCTTATATTGACAGTTTTGGGGTCAGCATATATCCCGTCTACAATCCAAAGTGGATTTGAGCCATTAATTGATGCCATACCACGAATATTCACATTGACATTAGAACCGGGGGCACCTGTGGTAGAAGATATTTGCACCCCTGCAGCCCTTCCCTGCATGGCCTGTTCAAGTGACGCATTAAGTGAAGATGCAAGGTCTTCACTTTTAATGGATGCTACAGAACCGGTAAGATCGCTTTTCTTTTGCACTCCATAGCCAATTACCACAACTTCATCAAACGTTTTGATATCTTCTTCAAGTACTATATTCATTGCTGTTTGGTCACCAACAGCTATTTCTCGTGTAACATATCCTACAAATGAAAATTGCAGGACCTGGTCACCATTATCAACCTGAATAGTGTATTTACCATCAATATCTGTTATTACCCCAATGTTGGTGCCTTTGATTACCACATTTACACCGGGCAATGGCAAACCGTCAATATCTGTAACAATACCGGTAACCTGGGTTTGCGCATTTACCTGCAGGGTTGTAAACAACAGCATAAAAAAACTCATCAGAAGGGTTTTTCTGAATATCGTTTTTTTAATTGTGTGTAGTTTTATTTTCATAGAATAGGTTTTAGGTTAGTTAGAAATAGTTTAAAATTATATCAGGTTTGGTTGATGATGGTATACATTTGTTTTCAATTATTACTGTAATTGTTAATTCACTTTGTTATATATTTTTGGCATGTCATCCAGGAACATTGTTCTTGGATTTTTTTCAAATTTTCGAAAGTCATCAGCGCTTTGTTGTCCTGCATAGGGAGCAAAAAAATGACTGGTATTGGAGTTTCTCCATACCAGGACATATAAGAGATCATCTGTTTTTGAACTGGCAAATAAGACCGGCGCGAAACATTCAGTCCACCAGTTTTCATTTTCAATACCCTGGTAACCGGTTTCTGTAAGAGCAGCAATTTTATTTTTTTCATGAGCGAGATCAACCAGGTTTTCAAGCTGGCTTATCATCAGTTGTTTTTCTTCAGGTGCAGAGAGGCTGTTATAATAATCCAGGCCTAAAATGTCAACATAACTATCCCCAGGATATCGGGACATATAGCTTTGTGTTGTTTTAAACCGGCTGGGTGAATAACACAATAATACATTGTGTACATTTTTTGTATTTCGAAGATAATCTGCAGTATATTGCCATAGTTGTATAAACTCTTCATCAGAGCAGGATCGTGTTCCCCACCAGAACCAAAACTGGTTCATTTCATGGAATGGCCTGAATATTACAGGTATAGAATTGCCGGAGGAATCTGTCAGGGAATGAAAGAAAGCGGCAAGTAAATCAAGCTCATTGGTATATTTTGCATTTAATTTTCCCCCGGGCAGAATTTGGTCAATAACCTTAGCAGTATTCCAGCAACTGCTGTCATTTAATGGATTCCTGTGATGCCAGCTTATGGTACTAATACCATTTTTATAATATACTTCCTTTATCCAGTCTGTCATTTTCTTAAAATCAACACCATCAATATTCAGGGAGTCACCTATATGGCCTATGTCCCATCCAAAAACAGCTGGGTGGTTTTCTGTAACATCACATACATCTGTTCTAAATGGTTGGGCTTCCCATCCAATACCATATGCGAGTGCATCCTGATGTCCAAAAAGTATATTTTTTGCAGAAATGGTTTTCAGGTTTGTGTATAATGTACATGTCAGAGGAGTGGCATTTTTGTCTGAAGTTATTTGGGAATGTTCATTGGCGCTGGTGTTTTTACACCCGCTATGCAAAATCAGGAGCAAACAAAAACTTGTAAGCCAACATGCTTTCATTGAAACACAATTTTATACTTACAAATTTAAATTCCTCCCGGCAAGAGGTTTTTATTTGTGTACCCCAGATTTATAATCATGTGTGATGGGATAAAAAATTTGTAATAAATAATTACAAATTTGTAATATGCTTAAAATGGTTTGGTTGGAATGTATGGTAAATTCGATTATACAGAATTATTATTAACTTTTCACTACCGTCCGATTAAATATTTTATGAAATTATGAAATGCCTTTATTTATATGCCGTCCCTACGGGACTTTAATAACTCCAGGTCATTTTTTTGCTACCGATATTTTGTCCCTAACGGGACAGTCCCGTAGGGACAACATATTGGTAAACATTGTGTTAGAAAATGTTTTTATGTCCCGTTGGGGGCGAGATATAATTTACTCGTCTAGTAATGTAAACTTTTCATCAATTAATCTGTAATGATCCTTTTAAAATCAGTCTGATTTAACCATAATAAAAAATCATCATTTCTAAAATTTGTTAGAAATAACAAAAAAAAGAAATAAAAACAAGTTGTAGATTAATTCCTGTTAAAGGTATTCTTTGAAATATAATCCGAAGGAGAAACATTAAAATAATCTTTAAAACATTTTGTGAAATAAGCCGGATTGTTGAACCCAACCATATATGAGATTTCGGAAATATTGTAATCATTCTTTAAAAGCAGCTTGGCAGCTTCCTTCAACCGTATCATACGTATATATTCATTAGGCCCCATCCCGATCACCGATTTTATTTTTCTATGCAGGTGGCCACGGCTCATGCCAAGTTCAGAACTCATTCCTTCAACATTTAATGTGGGTTCATGCAGGTTCTTCATAATATAGTTGGTAACCTTTTCTACAAATTTATCATTAACAGAAGGATAGCTGCCAATGTCATCCGGATTGTTAAAGTACTTGCTATATTTTTCTTTTATTATTTTCCGGTTTTCAATGAGTTGTTCAACCTGGGCTTTAAGATAATTTATGTCGAAAGGTTTTGTAATATATGCATCAGCCCCGTGTTTCAAACCTTCAATTTGTTGTTCGTTTTCTGTTTTGGCAGTTAGCAGGATAATGGGAATGTGGTTTGTAACAATATTTTTCTTCAAAAAATCTGTTAATTGCAGACCGTCTTCTTCAGGCATCATAATATCACTAAGCACTAAGTCAGGCATATTCTCAAATACGGCTTCGCGTGCTTCTTTGCCATTGGTAACTGCAATAATATTATAATCATGACCAAATTCATCCGCTAAATAGTTTCTCAGGTCAAAATTATCTTCTACTATTATTATTGTTGACTCATGTGTTTTATGATCTTCATCCATACTTTTCGCAGGTTGGCCATCAACCACCGGAACTGTATGTATGTATTTGTTTTTCATCGGGTCTTCTTTTACAATGCGTTCTTCACCATCATATATTGCATCATCGACAGGCAGCAGTATTTTGAAACTGGTCCCGGCACCAACTATTGATTCTACATAAATTTTCCCATGGTGCATTTCTACGAAATTTTTAGTCAGGGTCAAACCAAGTCCGGTTCCTTGTTGTACCATATCGTCATTCTCAGAAACCTGATAAAACCTGTCGAATATTCTATCCAGTTCACTTTTTGCAATTCCTTTTCCTGTATCAATTATTTCAACCTGGATGTAATTTATTTCAGCAGTATTATTGTCGGAGAGAAGAACCTGTGAGAGCCGCATAGAAATTTGTCCCCTTTCGGGAGTAGATTTGAAGGCATTGGAAAGCAGGTTGAAGAATATTTTGTCAACTTTATCCGGGTCAAACCAGGTATTTATTTCTTTAAACGGATTATCAAAGATTAAATCAATCCTTTTTTGAACAGAGTATTCTTCAAATGAATAGAGAATTTCTTTCAGGTAATCAATAATATTACCATAGATTACTTTAAGTTTCATTTTTTCCCCGTCAATCTTTCTTAAATCAAGAAGCTGGTTTACCAAACGTAACAAGCGACGGGCATTTTTAATTACCATCTCAAGCTTTGCTTTAACCTTTGTTTCGATTTCTTTGTCTTTTATCATTTTTTCAAGGGGCGACAAAATTAATGTAAGTGGTGTTCTGAATTCATGCGAAATGTTTGTAAAAAACCGCAGTTTTGCCTGGTTAATTTCAATAGCTTGTTCTCTTAAAAGTTTTTCATGCTGTTCTTTATGTTTTCGGGTCATCTTGGCCTTAATGTTTAAGATAATACCGGAAATGAATAATATAAATATAAGCACATATAGTACTTTTGCCTGCCATGTTAACCACCAGGGAGGATTAATTACTACTTTTAATTTCATATAGTTGTCTCCCCATTGATTATCAATATTGGATGCTTTTACCAGAAAATTATATTCGCCCGGGTCAAGATTGGTATAGGTTACATAACGATATGAGGAATTAACTATTTTCCAGTCCGGATCAAAACCCTCCATTATATAGCGGTATTGTATTTTTTCAGGTAGTGTGTAATTCAATGCTGAAAACTCAAAGGAGAAACTATTCTGATTATATGACAACTCTATTTTGTCTGTGTATGAAATGCTTTGGTTGAGAATGACCCGGCCATTAATTTTTTGCCCGATATGTACAGGTTCATTAAATATTTTAAAATCTGTTATTACTGCAAGTGGATAGTTTTCACTTTGTTTAAAATCTGTCGGGAAGAATGAGTTCAATCCGTTAATCCCTCCAAAAAATAATTCTCCGTTTTTACCCTTATAATATGAACCCCTGAAAAATTCATTGCTTTGCAAACCATCGCTAAGGGTATAGTTTTTAAAGGTCATTTCACGAACATTAAAACGGGAGATGCCTTTGTTTGTGCTAATCCACAGGTTGTCCTGACTATCTTCAATAATTCCGTTTATTACATTGTTAGGTAATCCGTCTTCAACATAATAGCTGGTAAAGGTTTCATTTGCTTCATCAAATAAATTCAGCCCGTTTTGGGTACCTATCCATATCCTTCCTTCTTTGTCTTCATGAATACAATAAATGGAATTGTTACTTAATTCGGTTTCGTTTGCTTTTCTTCGTTGAAAACTTTTTACCAAATGATTTTCCGGATCTAAAATGCTTAAGCCCAGGTATGTGCCAATCCATATTCTTCCTCGTCGGTCTTCCATCAGGCAGTTTATCCAATTGTTTACAATGGACATATTATATTCATTACGGGTAGCATTAAAGCAGGTAAATGTCCCTGTTTTTTTATCAAAAAGGTTTAATCCACCGCCATTTGTGGCAATCCACATATTGCCCTTGCTGTCCTTTAATATGTCAGTTACATAATTATGTGAGATGCTTTTAGGGTCGTCCGGGTTGTTCTGGTACGATTTCCATTTATCAGTCAGGGGATCATAAATAACCAATCCTCCTATATATGTGCCCATCCAAATTTTATGATCATCATCAATGTAAAGGGACATGATTACTTTATCAGTGAGGTAATTGGTTTTCTGGTTTAACTCACCCGGGATGTATGTTTTGATCGTATTTTTTTTTCTGTCAATATATTTCAAGCCGCCACCATCTGTACCAACCCATAGATTTTTATTATCATCCATAGCGATGGATAGTACCGTGGTACTTTCATATTTATAAAGTATATTTTCAGCAACATTATAGTACTTAAACATGGAATAGTGCGGGTGAAGGATGTTAAAACCCTTCTGGTAAGACAATATCCATAAGTTATTTTGATTATCTTCAAAAATATAACGGATTTTGTTGTTTAATAAACCGTATTTATTTTCAGTATGCACAAAACGTTTAAATTGCTTTGTTTGTTGGTTAAATAAGTTCAACCCTCCGTCATTAACACCAAACCATAAGTTACCATAACTGTCTTCCAGAATGGAATACACTTCTACACCACCCAGGCTCGATTTGTTATCAGCATTATATGTATAGTGTGTAAAATTATTGTCCTCATAACAATAAAGTCCATCGTCACGGGTGCCGATCCAAATCAATCCATGGGAATCTTCATAGATTTTAAGGATGTACTCTGTGCCTTTTAACGAAGATGGATTTGATGGATTGATGAGCTGTTCAAATGTCTCTGTTTCAGGGTCAAAGATGTAAATACCCTTATCATTTGTGCCTAACCAGATTTTCTTATCTTTTGTTTGCCAAAGCGCGTTTACATTTCCTGTAATCCTTATTTCGTTGAGGGCAGAATAAGAATACTGTTTATATTCCTTTGTAGAAGGGTTGTACTTAAATAGTCCATATCCAGACGTTCCCAGCCACAGTATTCCGTCATCATCTTTAATAATATAGTTTATTGCTATTACTGCAGGGTGTCTGCCTAACATCCCAAAAGTGATCTGTTCAAATGTTCCTTTTTTTGGATTAAAATGATTGAGCCCTGTAAATGTACCAACCCATATTGAGGTATCCCCATCTACTAAAAGAGAAAATACAGTATTGTCATTGATACTTGTCGAATCATTAGGCTTATTATAATAATGGATAAAATTATACCCGTCGTAACGGTTCAATCCATCCTGGGTTCCAATCCAGATAAATCCTTTTTCATCCTGTTGAATGCAATAGATATGCGAATTACTTAGGCCATCTTCAAGTGTAATATGATGAAAGCGCAGGTTATCATTACCGTAAGTATATGGGATGAGTAAAAAGATTGATAATATGTATATGGATATTCTCATTATTGCATTGCCAACAGGATATTATGGAAAATATTCCTAAAATAACAGGAATTTATCATCAAACACAAAATTAAAAGCAATTATTACAAAAATAAGTAACATACCTACAATATTGACACCATATGTTACAATTTTGATAAGCCTATTGATAATCATACGATAATTTTGAATATATGATTATTTTCCTGGTATATATCAAAAAAAAGGTACTGACAGGTTGGTTCCTTATAACTGGATTGACAGCAGATACAGTGAAAAGAATTAAGTTTTGCAGGCACAATAATCCCAAATTAAATAGAAATGAGGATAGAATTACTGCTTCTTTTAATCAAAACAAAAATTGCATTAATAGTAATGGGTTGTTAATAGCATTTTTTCAAGGACCGGGTAATATTTACCTGTCTTTCTCAATGATTTTCATGAAGTTGATAAAAGGAGCAGTATTCTGTCCTCTATTAAAAAAAATAAACGGGATACGCCTGATTGAAGATGTTAATGAAGTTCATATATGCTAAAGCGCGGAGAAAAAATAAAATTAAACCATTGGGCTATTGCAGGAATACTGTCACTGGTTTCTATTTGCTGTTCTCAAAAAGTAAAAGAAGGTTTTGAGATTGCAGTTGATAAGAAGGATGGCGCATTGCAGATTGCATACAGAAATAAACCTTTATTATATGGCGAAAATCTGTTTATGCAGAAGAATGAGACTATGTCAGGACCAGTCACGATAACAAACAACACAATATTATTCAATTGTGATTCAAATCATTTTGATTTAGTATATGAAATAAATAGTAAGGATAATATTATCGGATTCGGATCGAATGATCAAAAATGCATTGATGCGAATAATTATTCTTTACTGAAGATGTTTGTAAATAATATTCCTGACTTTTCAGAAGGTGTTGCATTAATTCATGACGAATCTGGTAATCAGGAATATGTACCTGTACATGTGAAAGACCTTGAGTTATTAAAAAGCAGACGAGTTGATTTTTTCCTTTGGCAATATCGATCCGGATACTACGGGATATTGAAATCGTTTGAACATATTGAATATTCAGAAGGTATCATACAGACACAAAATACAAATAATCCCGGGTTTCTTTCTTTAATTTATGGTTTTGGTAATGATCCATATTTACTTATTGGTAAAATTGATAATTGGGCAAAAAAACGGAATGGAATGAGCGATTCCCTTAACCAGTCTGAATTATTGCCTGAACCTTTGCAGTATATTGGATGGTCAACAAGAAGATTACAGGAAGCCGGGTTGCCATTTAATTCTTTATCAATAGTTGCATCAATAAAAGCATTTCATATTAATGGATTTCCCTTAGCATCTGTAATTATTGAAGATGAAAATTCGCTAAAGACAGTTTGCTCGCCTGACCACAGAATATTTCCTAAAGGATACAAGTCTTTTATACAAAAGGTTAACAATGATAATTCAGTACACTATGTAGGAATATCCAATCTGAATTGTGAAGAGGAATGCACAAAGCTTTATGCTGATGAAGGATTTTCTTTTATTAAGATCTTTGAAGAAGATGATATAGATAAAAGCAACAAAGTTAGTGAGGATAATGCGTGTATTTCAGCAGCAAGATATTTTAATGATGCAGTGATGGTATCAAATGGATTAATGGAAGAATATGACCTGTTGTCTTCAATCTATAGTAAACTGTCGAAATCTAATAGAGGATATCCTGTATATTCCGATTTTAGGAGTTCTCAGGAGGATGCAGCATTTGTTGCGCTAACCCGTACATTAAGCAACGATCCTATTTTTATTTCGGACATACCTGGCAAACAGGATTTTAAAATACTTAAAGCAATTTCTTTTCCCGATGGAAAAGCTATTCTATCTGATGCACCATTACTTCCAACTAAGGATTGTCTTTTTCAGTTATCAGATACAAGTCCTTTGAAGCTATTTACCTATTCCAATGATGTCGGAATTATTCTGATTTGTAATATTTCGGAAGCCGATAACGTAGAAGGCACCTTCATGATATCCGATATTTGGGGCATACAAGGCGAGATGTTTGTATTATACGATTATTTTAACAGGGTAATCCAGATAACAGATAAAACTGTAAAGGTACAAGTAAGCTTGCATAAAGGGGAATACAGGCTCTACTTTGCATTACCTTTTAAACAGCCTTTTGTTCCCATTGGATTGATTTCAAAATATAATGCGCCTAAAACTATACGCTCAGTGAGCTATAGTGAGGAAAGATTGAGAGTTACCGTATATGGTGAGGGACCATTGGCAATTGCCAGTACAATTGAGCCAACAAAAATCACGGCAAATTCATGCAATTTACCTTTTCATTATCAGGACCAATTATTAATTATTGATATACCATCAGTAAACAAAGAGCAAACGATAGAAGTTTTATTTAACAGGGAAAAATAGAAAATGTACAGGATTGCAGGAGTATTATTAGTTTTAGCAGGATGTTGTGTTTTACTGAAAGGACAAGATAAAACCGAATTTGTGAAAGTTAGAGACACTAAGTTTTATATAGGTGAAGAACCCTATTTTTATGTAGGGATGAACTATTGGCAGGGGGCATATCTTGGTGCTGAAATTATTGAGGGAGGTAAGGAAAGACTAATAAGGGAATTGGATTTTTTAAAGCAAAAAGGTATTAATAATCTGAGGATAATGGCATCATCTGAAAAATCTGATTTGCAGCTTTCGGTTACACCGGCTTTTCATATTTCTCCGGGACAATATAACGAAGAACTTTTACAAGGTCTTGATTTTTTGCTCGATGAAATGGCTAAAAGAGACATGAAAGCTGTTCTGGTTTTAAATAATTACTGGCAATGGTCTGGTGGCATGGCTCAATATGTAAGCTGGACAGATGGCTCTCCCATTATTGACCCTGATGTCACTGATGACTGGCATAATTTTATGAGGTATTCAGCCAACTTTTATGAAAAACCAGCTGCACAAAAACTGTATTATGACTTTGTTGAAGAAGTTATTCAGCGAACAAATACTATAAATAACACTGAGTATAAAAACGATCCGACAATTATGTCATGGCAATTGGCCAATGAACCTCGTCCTCATTTTGATGGATTGAATCAACCCCAACGATTACCATACTATTATCAATGGATTGATAGTGCGGCAAAATTCATACATAAACTGGATCCAAATCATTTAGTAACTACTGGAAATGAAGGGTTGGCGGGAAGTTTATATGATAGTGCCATTTATATTAATACACATGCTTTTACCTCAATCGATTACATGACATTTCACTTGTGGCCTAAAAACTGGGTATGGTTTGATGCTCATAATGCCGGGGTTACTTTACCAAAGACTTTGGCGAATACTAAAAAGTATTTTGAAAAACATATGGAGTTTGCAGAATATTTAAATAAACCTATAGTGCTTGAAGAATATGGAATTAGCCGGGACATGGAAAAATACCAGGCTAATACTCCGTCTGCTGCCAGAGATACATTTTTCAAGTTTGTATTTGATTTGGTTGAGGCAGGGATTATTTCAGGGCGACCCATTGCCGGAACAAACATTTGGGCATGGGGAGGCGAAGGTCGCGCTCATAATCCGGAAGCTTTATGGCTAGAAGGTATTGATTTTACCGGAGATCCCCCACAGGAACCTCAAGGCCTGAATTCTATTTTTGATACTGATTCATCCACCCTTGAGGTGATTACAAATCACTATGAAAACCTCATGGAAATTATGAATAAAAGATACAGCACACTAAAATGATGAATTGCAAAAAATATCTGATATTATTGGCATACTTAATCGTCATTATATGCCCGAACTTAAAAGGACAGTTAAACAGAATCCTATATAATGATCAGCCAATATTCTTAAATGGGGTTAACGGAGCCTGGATTAACTTTGGAAGGGATATCGGACCTGATACTACAGATTTTGAAGGGTTTGAAAAAATATTTAAAACCATTCATGATTCAGGGGGAAATTGTATGAGGCTGTGGCTTCATACCAATGGTGTTTCCACTCCTTGTTATGATGGGTTGAAAGTTAAAGGACCAGGAGAAGATGCTATTAGCGACCTGAGAAAGATCTTGGATCTGGCTCAAAAACAGGATGTAGGCCTTATTTTATGTTTATGGTCATTTGATATGTTGCGAAAATCAAACGGAAAAATGGTGAATGCAAGAAATATTGGCATACTAACTGTTGATTCCCTGATGGATACATATATTCAAAATGCACTGATCCCTATGGTTGATTCCCTGAAATCCAATAAGGGTATAATAGCCTGGGAGATATTTAATGAGCCTGAGGGTATGTGTCCGGATATTACATGGGGTGGCTGGGATAATTTGGAACATGTTAACATATCAAATGTACTGCGTTTCATTAATAAATGTGCCTCTGCAATTCATGATGTTGATTCGTCTCTTCTGGTTACAAATGGGAATTGGGCTCTCATATCATCAACTAATAAATTAGGCTATACAAATTATTACACAGATGCCAGTCTTATTGCTGCAGGGGGGAAGAAAAACGGGACACTCGATTTCTATTGTCTTCATCATTACGACTGGTCTCCAAACTCTCCCTTCGAATATCCTATTGCATATTGGGACTGGGATAAACCGGTTGTTTTAGCAGAATTCTTTCCAAATTGTAAAAATTGTGGTGAATTCAGTAATTATGAAAAGCTGTATAAACTTGGTTATGCAGGGGCGCTTGGCTGGTCGTGGAATGATGCAATTATAAAAGATATCCTTAGGGAAATGAAGTATATGAAAGATAAATACCCTGAAGATGTTGAAATAAAGTAAATTACTTTAAATTTATTTTGAATAAATGTTTGAATTATCCCATCCCATGGATATTAAAGATTTAGAAACAAATAGATATATCGGACAGATCTTCATTGAATGGATACATATCCTGGACTATTGGGAAAATAATGCCATGGACGAAAAATACGGTGGATTTTACGGGAAAGTGAACTATAAGAATGTACCGGAAGAAAATGCAGATAAAGGTATTATTTTAAATGCCCGGATATTATGGACATTTTCAAATGCATACCGATATTTAGGGGTGCAGGAGCATTTACGTTTAGCTGAAAGATCTTATCAATATCTTATAAGACATTTTGTTGACAAGGAATTTGGAGGAGTCTACTGGTCAGTTGACTATAAGGGTAATGTAGTTAGTAGTAGAAAACAAATATATGCACAGGCATTTGCCATATATTCTTTAGTTGAATATTATATAATATCGAAAGACGAAGATGCCCTTCGGTTGGCACAGGATATTTTTCATCTGGTTGAAAGACATAGTTTTGATCCGGAGTATGATGGTTACCTCGAAGCTTTTGACAGGGAATGGAAAAGCCTCGATGATGTTCGTTTAAGTGAAAAAGATATGAATGCACTGAAGACTATGAATACTCATCTTCACGTTTTAGAAGCATATACAAGCCTTTATGGCATTTGGAAGGACGAATTTCTAAACACACAACTTGAGAATCTGATTCAACTATTTAAGAATAAAATAATCGATTCAAAAACCGGACATTTGCATTTGTTTTTTAACCAGCAATGGAATCTATTATCCACGCTTACATCTTTTGGGCATGATATTGAAGCCTCATGGCTTTTGTATGAGGCAGCTGAAGTTCTTGGGGATATGAAATTGTTAAAGGATATTGAATCAATTGTATTAATAGTTGCCGATGCAGCTAAACAGGGAATTGATAAAGACGGCGGACTAATGAATGAACTGAACTATAGCAATCAACACTTGGATGATGATAAGCACTGGTGGCCGCAAGCTGAGGCGATGGTAGGTTTTATGAATGCCTATTTGTTATCAGGTAGAAAGGATTATTTTGATTTATTCCGCAATTCATGGGTATTTATATCCCGGTATATTATTGATCAGGAAAGAGGAGAGTGGTACTGGAAAGTTGATAGAGATGGCAAACCTTCAAAAGATGAAAAAATTGGTTTCTGGAAGTGCCCGTATCATAATTCAAGGGCTTGTATGGAGATACTGAAAAAAATGAAAATGATACAATAATAAAAAGAACTAAATATTATATGCAAACCTCGGAATTTGATAAAAGGCTTAAGGATATGGTGAGCCGTCATATAAAGCTTGTCGGCAAAAAGAACAGGCCAATTACAAAGAACTATAATGGAATATATTATCGCTATAAGTACCCTGCAATAACGGCAGATCATGCGCCATTGGAATGGAGATATGATTTAAATCCTGAAACAAATCCTCATCTAATGCAGAGATTGGGCATTAATGCCACATTTAATGCGGGTGCCATACTTTTAGATGGAAGATTTTTAATGGTAGTGCGGGTTGAAGGATGGGACAGAAAATCATTTTTTGCTGTGGCTGAAAGTCCTAATGGAATTGATAACTGGAAGTTCTGGGATTATCCCGTATTGTTACCTGAAACTTCTGATCCGGATGTGAATGTATATGATATGCGGCTTACAAAACATGAAGATGGCTGGATATACGGCATCTTTTGTACAGAAAGAAAAGATCCGGAAGCTCCGAAAGGTGATACATCATCGGCTGTGGCAGCAGCAGGTATTGTTCGGACAAAAGACCTGAAAATCTGGGAACGGCTGCCCGATCTGAAAACGAAGAGTCAACAGCGCAATGTGGTGTTACATCCGGAGTTTGTAAATGGTAAATATGCTTTATATACACGTCCTCAGGATGGCTTTATTGATACTGGCTCTGGCGGTGGCATAGGCTGGGCTTTGGTCGATAGTATGGAAAATGCTGAGATTGGCGATGAAAAAATCATTGATGAAAAACAATACCATACAATAAAAGAAGTAAAAAATGGACAGGGTCCTGCTCCAATAAAAACTGAAAAAGGCTGGTTGCATCTTGCACATGGAGTTAGAGGTTGCGCTGCCGGTTTGCGCTATGTTCTTTATTTGTTTCTTACTCATCTGAAAGATCCTTCTAAATGTATTGCAGATCCGGGAGGATACTTCATGGCGCCGGAAAATAAGGAGAGGATAGGAGACGTATCCAATGTGCTTTTTTCCAACGGCTGGATAAGGAAGCCCAATGATGAGGTTTATATCTACTATGCATCTTCTGATACCCGTATGCATGTAGCAACTTCTACAGTTGAAAGACTATTGGATTATGTTCTGAATACTCCTGCTGACGGGCTTACTACTGGTAATTCTGTGAAAATGAGGATTGATATGATTAATAAAAATCGAAAAAAGTAGGTATAAAATACCTGGAATATTTGCCTTAGGAAAATATTAATTTTAGTACTCTAACGTAAACCCAAAAGTATACTGATAATTCTTTCCTCCATATAATGGCAGGCTCACACCTGCTTCAAAAACCCATTTGGGTATTAGCTCCCATCTAATTTCAGGAATGGTTTCAAACATTGTTCCCCTGTTGATCCAATAGGAGAATTTATTTTCACATGCAAGTAATAGTTTATCTTTTTTAAAAAAGTTTTTATGAGGGGTTACCTGTAAGGAAAAAACGTTTTTTTGGTTGTCCTGAAAATCAAAGTAGTCCCTTCCACTGGCTCGCACATATTCTATACCGGTTGTTAGTCCATATTTTTCAAGTTTTTTTCTTCCCAAAAGGCCAATTATAAGGTCGTTACCTCCATCTGCATAGGGAGATACCATTTGTTGTACATTGTCAAATTGACCATCATACAATTCACGATAGGGTTCACCTAAGGCCATTCGTAATTTTACATAATTCACAAATTCTATCCCGGCAAAATCCATAAAATGTAATCTGGATTTAATTCCAAAATTGATTGAAGCCAAACGAATTTCATCAGCTTCGGGAAACCGGATGAGGTATGTATTGAATGTAAGTTCTATGTTTTTGGTGATGCCATACCTGGCTTGCATATAAAGTCCATTTGTTTTGATCTGCCCTTGCTCAAAGAATCCCTGAAACCTGAATTCAAAATCTTTCTTACCAATGACAAAAGCGGATTCATACTTCAAAAACTGGTAGGGATTACCTAACAGGTATTGAGTGATCCCCACAATGAAGATAACAGATATAAAAATCTTTTTTTTCTTCATTATTTTAATGATTTATTCAGTGTTACCTGCCTGTAAATAAAACCCGTAAGGTCGCTATATGTATAGGGTGTATTTCCTACTTTATACTGACAAACAAACTTTCCCGTTTTTGCATCAATCTTACTAATATTATTCGATCCCCGGTTAATTGTGTAAATAAATCCTTCATCATCAGCTCCTAAACCATGGGGTGATGTACCTCGGGTTTCAAAATTTTCGAATGTTTTTTTCGTTGGATTAAATCTTAGTACGCCATTTGAGTTAAAATTCGATATCCATATATTGCTATATATATCAAAAGTCACTCCGGTAATACTTCCTCCATATAGTTCAGCAGGTACCTGGTATGTTTCCTTTAAAATTACACTATCTCCATTTATCTTATAAAGTGCACTTGAGGTATAACCCGATACCCAAACCGTATTATTCTTATCAATCGTAAATCCATAGATAGGGCCAGGTAGTGTAAGTGACTGATATGCATTAGGATCAGGAAACCGTTCAATATCGTAACAGATCAGGGTATAGGCATCCCTGTCTAATATCCATAGTTTATTGTTTTTATCTATAAGAGCTCCATAATAGATAGCAGCCTGATCAGGCAGATCAAGTTGGGTAGATATTACTGTATCAGGGAAAGATATTTTTTGGATAGTATTATTCCCCGAATTAGCTATCCATACATTTCCTTCCTGGTCAAGGGCAACACCTCTTGCAGCATTAAAACCTTCAAATCTGCTAGTCTTTCCTTCTTTGGTTACAAAATACACCGAATTATCACCTCTGCTACCTACCCAGCAGTTACCATTCAAATCAACTGCGGTGCGGGATGGATCTGGTCCTACTTGAAATGTTCCAATTTCAGTATCGGTTAACCTGTTAATACAGGTTACAGTATTATCTGCAGAATTGGCAACCCATAGTACTCCGTGATCACTGGATTGGATATAGTAGGGATAATTCTCATTTTCACATTTTATAAAAAGAAAAGCTATGTAAATCAGAGTAAGGCAGAGTTTAACAGGTTTTATACCTGGCTGAAGATAGTTTCTATAGATCTGTTTTTTAGAGAAGCTACGTTTATTCATAGTTTCAAGGTAAGTTACAATTGCAACAAGGACTAAGTGAATTACCTTTCAGGATTTATACTAAATTTATTAAATGGAAGGATTATCTCCAAAACTTTCAGATAAATTCTTTATTTTAAAATGAGGAAAAATTTTGGAATGATTACAATAGTTGAAAATAGATTCAAAAAATCCGAATTCAAGAACTTTTCGTTATCGAATCCGGATCTTCTTTATTTAAGAAATATGATTATTCTGCCAGGAACTTATAAATAGTTACAGTATGATATTCCTGACCCGGTTCTAAAACAGTTGATGGGAAGTTTGGCTGATTGGGCGAATCAGGATAATGTTGAGTCTCTAAACAAAAACCTGTACGATGGGTGTAAGCATTACCTGCTTTACCTTTATCCGCTCCATTAAGGAAATTACCTCCGTAAAACTGAATACCTGGTTCAGTTGTATAAACCTCTAATGTTCTTCCGGAAATTGGGCCCTTAACTTTTGCCGCAAGTACCAACGAATCAGTTTCGCTTCTGTTAATCACAAAATTGTGGTCATATCCCATTCCAAATTTCAATTGTTGCTCATCAGCTTCAATATCCTGCCCAATTGCTTTACCGGTGGTAAAATCAAAGGCAGTACCTTTTACTGAAGTAATCTCACCAGTTGGTATAAGTGTAGAATCCACAGGTGTCATGTTATCGGCATTAATCATCATAATATGATTATTGATGGTTCCGCTTGTATCTCCATCGAGGTTAAAGTACAGATGGTTGGTAAGGTTTACAACCGTCTTTTTATCTGTAGTAGCTTTGTAGTCGATTTTTAGCTCATTGTCATCAGTCAGGGTATAAACTACATTTACTGTAAGATTTCCAGGATAACCTTCTTCCATATCTTTTGATAAATAGGAAAGTTTTAACTCATTTTCACTTGCTGAAACCACATCCCAAACCACTTTATGGAACCCTTTTGGTCCGCCATGAAGATGGTTTGGATTATTATTAATAGCCAGTTTTAGAGTGTCTCCATCCAAAACAATTCTTCCTTTGGCAATCCGGTTGCCGTAGCGGCCAATAAGAGCACCAAAGTATGGTGAGTTAGTTGTTATATACTCATCAACACTTCCATATCCAAGTGCGACATCACTAAAGTTTCCATCTTTGTCAGGGGCGCATATGCTTACAACAATACCACCAAAATTGGTAATTTGCACCTGCATTCCATTCTTATTTTTTAGTGTGTAAAGGTCAACTTTTTTTCCATCTACTTCTTTTTGGTAGTTTTCCTTCCTGGCAGCAGAACAAGCGCCTTTGTCTTCTTTTGCGGACTTCGGTCCACAGGATGATCCTAGTACCATAGCAATAATTAAAAGGGTTAAAAATAAATTCTTTTTCATAGTTGTATTAATTTTTGGGTTGAGAAGTTCTCTTAAGTTAATTAATAGCGTATGCAATATACACAATAATGTAATGTTAATATAAGTTTTCAGTTGAAATTCCTAATTTAACATAGTTTTCATACTTTTTCTTATAATAATTAACTCTGTCAGGATTAGGTGTGTAGGTCGATTCAAAGCCCTGCTTCATTTTCTTTTGTGCTTCACCTACATTGGCATATACATCGGCAACAACAGTTGCAAACATAGCAGCCCCCAAAGCACAAGCCTGGTCTGATGATGCAACCCGGATTGGCATATTCAGCACATCAGCAAGGGTTTGCATTACAAAGTTCGATTTTTTTGCTACTCCACCAATAGCAATTACTTCATTGATTGCAACACCTTCATCAATAAAGCGGTCTACAATGGCTTTTGAACCAAAAGCAGTGGCTTCAACCAATGCCTTAAAAACATGTGGTGCGCTTGATCCAAGGTGCAAACCGGTTATAGAAGCTTTCAGTTTTTGATTGGCATCAGGAGTTCGTCGGCCGTTAAACCAGTCGGTTGCTAAAAGCGGATCAGAATCGTAAGGTATTTTGGCAGCTTCTTCTGATAATACAGGAATGATTGCTTCTACCATTTCATTTACCAGATCGGTTTTAGTTTTGGCATCTATAATTTTTGATTTCTTAATAAGGTTCTTGATCGGCCATGCCAGCAATTCCCTGAACCATGCGTATACATCGCCAAAAGCAGATTGACCGGCTTCAAGACCAATAAATCCGGGAACCACAGAACCATCTACTTGTCCGCAGATACCATTTACCAGTTTGTCTTTCATCTCGTTATAATCAGAAATCAGGATGTCACAAGTAGAGGTACCCATTACACGAACTAAAGCATTGGGTGATATTTCACCTCCTACAGCTCCCATATGGCAGTCGAATGCTCCGGCACCAACGGCTACTTTTGTTGTAAGACCAAGTTTCTTTGCCCATTCATCAGTAAGGTAACCGACTTTTTTATCTGCTGTACATGAGTTGCTGAAAAGTCTTTCCCTGAAACCTTTTAACAAAGGATCGAGTTTAACCAGAAAGTCTTCTGGTGGAAGTCCTTGCCAGTCGGCATGCCACATAGCTTTATGGCCTGCTGCACATCTACTGCGACAAAGTTCTTCAGGTTTAGTATTACCCGTAAGAACGGCTGGCATCCAGTCGCAGTGCTCTACCCATGAGTATGCTGCTTCAAGTACTTCGGCATCTTCACGCAATACATGTAATGCTTTAGCCCAAACCCATTCACTGGAGTAAATACCACCTTCGTATTGAACGTAGTTGGTCTTCCATTGAGCTGCAAGTTTGTTAATTTCATCAGCTTCAGCTATGGCAGTGTGGTCCTTCCAAAGGATGAACATCGCATTGGGATTCTCAGCAAACTCAGGAAGCATTGAAAGGGGAGTTCCTTCTTTATTGATAAAGACAGGTGTACTTCCTGTGGTGTCGAATGACATTCCTAAAACATTCTCTGCTGTTCCTGCTGGTGATTGCTTTAAGGCGTTTTTCACTGCATTTTCAAGAGATTCAAGATAATCAAGCGGGTGTTGCCTGTATTGGCTTTTTGCACTATCACAATACATTCCTTTAGCCCAGCGTGGGTAGTATTCCACCGCTGAAGCAATTTCTTTTCCTGTTACAGCATCTACAATAAGAGCTCTCACAGAGTCAGTGCCATAATCCAATCCAATTACAAATTTTTGTCCATCCATGATAATTATTTTATATTTTCAAATACATTTTATTGTCCATAATAGGCATCTTTCCCGTGTTTGCGGAGATAGTGCTTGTCAAGCAGTTCCTGAGATACAGGACTGTTGTCGCCCACTACTCCAGTATATAATGCCATACGAGCAACTTCTTCGAGAACTGCAGCATTGTAGACAGCTTTTTCAGGTGTAGTTCCCCAGGCAAAAGGCCCGTGATCATTCACCAAAACACCAGGTATAGCCATAGGATCCAGATTGGTAAATGCCTCTACAATTACCTCACCTGTTGCCAGTTCATATTTTGTTTCTATTTCTTCAGTAGTTAGTTTTCGGGCACAGGGAATGGTCCCATAAAAATGATCTGCATGAGTTGTGCCCATTGCGGGTATTGGCTTTCCAGCCTGAGACCAGATTGTAGCAAAAGTAGAGTGAGTATGAACTACAGCCCCAACTTCAGCAAAAGATTGATATAATTTAATGTGAGTAGGAGTATCGGATGAAGGTTTTAATCTACCTTCCACTACTTTCCCGGTCATATCACAAATAACCATATCCTCAACTTTCATGGTGTCGTAGGATACACCACTCGGTTTTATCACAATAAGGTTTTGATTGCGGTCAATGGCACTTACATTTCCCCATGTAAAAAGCACTAGTTTGTGTTTTACAAGGTCGAGGTTTGCTTTAAAGACCTGTTCTTTTAATTCTGAAAGCATAATAAGATTCTAAAAAGTTAAAAAAGCTGCCGGTAATTTTAAAACCGGCAGCTGATTTTGAATTATAACCCCCTATATCCCTTTAGCAAGGTGATAATATAAGTCGTTCCATTTCAATTCGCTCTTGAATTTGCGGATACAAGTATCTTCGTCGATTGGAAGGTATTCGATACCGGCCATTTCTGCAAAGTCTTCAAGATGCTCTTTTGTAATAGCCATGCTGAAACCTGTATGGTGCGCACCGCCAGCTAAAATCCATGCCTGTGCTGAAGTTGGCAGGTTTGGTTTTGGCACCCAAACTACGCGTGCTACAGGTAATTTTGGTAAATCAGCATCAGGTTTTACCACATCGCATGGATTAACCAGCAAACGGTAATGATTACCCATATCCATAAGTGCTGCGTTCACACCAGGACCTTGTGCGACGTTAAATACAATGCGTGCAGGATCGTCCTTCCCACCAATACCTAATGGATGAACTTCCAATTTTGCTTTTCCGCTTGCAATTGAAGGACATACTTCAAGCATGTGCGCTCCAAGTACTTTCATGCCTTTTGGATCAAGGTGGTAAGTATAATCTTCCATAAATGATGTACCACCTTTAAGACCGGTGGACATAACTTTCATTGCACGAACAAGCGCTGCCGTTTTCCAGTCACCTTCTGCACCAAAGCCATAACCATCAGCCATCAGGCGCTGTGAAGCCAGACCTTGTAATTGGGGCAGTCCGTGAAGGTCTTCAAAAGTAGTAGTAAATGCTTTAAAACCGCCTTCTTCAAGAAAAGCTCGCATACCAGCTTCAATTTTAGCAGCATCGCGAAGGTTTTGATGCATTTTGCTACCTTTTTTAGCAATATCTTCGATAATGTATTGTTCTTCGTATGCCTTAATAAGCTTATCAATATCACCGTCAGATACCTGGTTTATTTTTGCAACCAGATCTCCTACTCCGTAACCGTAAACAGAGAATCCCATTTGTATTTGAGCTGAAACTTTATTTCCTTCAGTAACAGCAACTTCTCTCATATTGTCACCAAAACGGGCAACTTTTGTTTCCTGCCAGTCGTACCAGGCACAGGCTGCACGCATCCATACGTCAAGTTTACGCTGTACTTCAGCATCCTGCCAAAAGCCTACCACTACTTTTCTTTCTCTTCTCAGGCGTGAAAGAATAAAACCATATTCTCTTCCACCGTGAGCTGATTGGTTAAGGTTCATAAAATCCATATCAATACTTGACCATGGAATATCACGGTTGAATTGGGTATGAAGATGAACAATAGGTTTGTTTAGAATTTTTAAACCTGCAATCCACATTTTGGCAGGTGAAAAAGTATGCATCCATGTAATAAGTCCAATACAATTTTTTGCATTATTTGCTTCCATACAAAGAGATGTAATAGCCTCAGGAGTAATAAGAGTGGGTTTATATACCACTTTTACTGAAATGTTTGCAGATTTATCCAGTGCTTCAGCAATCGCTTTGGCATCTGCTGCTACTTGTTTAAGAGTTTCTTCACCATACAGGTGCTGGCTTCCCGTCACAAACCAAGCTTCGAATTGTTTTAAATCTTTCATTTGTATTTGGTTTAATTCAACAATAGTCGTTATAATTTTTTATTCTTCTCAGGTTCTTTATCATTAGCACTCAAATTAATAAGTGTTATTTTTACACTTATTAATTTATAAAAAGTGACATATAAGTTACGAAAATTTGGTCACTTTAGTTCAAAAAAGAAGCCTTTTTTTTCAAATTCTTCGTAAAGTGCTTCATTGAACTTGTAGAGGAATGCCCCTTTTTTGGAACCTGATTTATCTTTTTCTCCTAGTTTTATTAGTAATCCCATGGAAAGAATCTTCTTTCTGAAATTTCGTTTATCAAGTTCTTCCTGATAAATAGCTTCGTAAAGCATTTGTAATTGGGGCAGGGTAAATTTTTCTGGCAACAGCTCAAATCCTACGGGACGGTATCTAACTCTGCGAATCAAGCGCACATGTGCTTTCAAAACCATTTCGTCATGGTCAAAAATCAATGCGGGTTTTTCATTAAATCGAAACCACTTTGCACCGTAGGCTTCACCCTTGGCTTTATCATACTCCTGTGTTTTAATAAGAGCAAAATAAGCAACGGAAAGCACCCGGCCTGCTTTATCCCGGCCAGGTGTTCCGTAAGTATAGAGTTGTTCAAGATAGATATCTTTTAGTCCTGTAAGATCATAAAGTACACGTTTGGCTGCATCGTCAAGGCTCTCATCTTGTTTTACAAAACCTCCCATGAGAGACCACTTGCCTTTAGCCGGTTCAAAATTTCTTTTAATTAATAGGAGTTTTAAACCTTCATTGTCAAAGCCAAAGACAATGCAATCTACTGCAACTAATATTTCTTTATGTCCTTTATAGGTATTATCCATTTGAAAGAAATATTTACTACCAGAAGAAGTAATAGAATGCTACTACTATGCCACCAATAATTATAGTATGGACAATATCCCATTTAGTTATTCCTGATTTTGTATATGCACGGTCTTCAGCAGAAGCAGCTCTCCTTGTATATTGCAATTGAAGTTCTGTGGGTTTACTTGATAATAAACTGATAATTACAATTGTAGCAACTGATATGAAGAACAACATAATACAGAAATGTAACCAGTTAATTGCTGCAATTTTGTATAAGACTCCATGGTTGTTAATATACAAGGTTTCAAGGCTTGTTTTAAGATTTCCCAGAATTCCTGATGCCTGATTTGCAGCTTCAGGAGTACCGGCAGAAAATGTATCGATAGCGCTTGCAATCTGTGTCTTTACTTGTGCCGCCATATCACCATGTACTGCTTTGTCAAGATCTTCGGGTTTTAATAATTTTTGGAGGCCGTCTATAATTTGACTTTTTGTTGTTTCAGTAAAGGCAAGTACTTGTTGTCTGTATTTTTCAACCGAACTTACGAGGTTTGCTTTAGCCCCGTGAATGATATTAAGTATTAAGCGGAACATCCCAATAGAAAATCCTGTTATCATGCCCCAGAATGCACCTTTTGCGGTTGCCCTTTTCCAGAAAACTCCAAGAAGGAATACCGAAGCTATAGCAGGAGCTAATAATCCTTGCACTGCCTGTAAATACTCATACAACACTTTTCCAAGACCCATCATTACAGGAATCCATACAACACCAAGTATTACTACCGTTGCTGTAGCCATCCGACCAATTCTTACGTAATGTTTTTCAGTGGCATTTGGTTTCATTTTTTTGTAAAAATCTTCTACAAACAACATTGCTGAAGAGTTAAACAACGAAGCCAAGGAACTCATGAGTGCTGCCAGCAGGCCGCTAACCACAATACCTGTAATACCTGCAGGTAACAATTGACTGACCATGGAAGCAAAGGCGGAGTCACTATCAGCAACACTTAGTAAATTCTTTTGACTAAGCGCGAATGCAATCATCCCGGGAACCAGAAAGATAAATACTGGTAAAAGTTTCAGATAACCTGCAAATATAGCCCCTCTACGGGCAATTGCACGGTTTCTTCCAGACAGCACCCTTTGTACAATGAACTGGTCGGTGCACCAGTACCAGAATCCAATTATAGCCGATCCGAGCAAAACTCCAGTCCAGGGGAATTCGGGGTCAGCAGCTCCTCTAACAAGTTTCATATTTGGACCAACAATGCGCTGCATTTCAGCCCATCCTCCCAGTTTTGATATACCAACAATCAATATTACTATAGATCCGATTAGCAACACCGGTGTTTGCAGCACTGAAGTATACATTACGGCCTTCATACCACCAAAAATTGTGTATAAACCGGTAATAACAACTAATCCTACGGCACTTACCCAGAAAAAGTCGATTTGCCAGCCGAATATTTGAACATAATCTACATTAAATACTGTTTTAAATACCTTACCACCAGCATAAACAGTAACAGCAACCTTTGTAAGTACATAACTTACGAGGGATATCACCGAAAGGATGGTACGTGAACCGGATGAAAACCTTCGTTCAAGGAATTCAGGCATAGTGAATACTTTAATCCGATCGTAGAAGGGAACAAATACCCATCCTAAAATAAGGATAAGCCAGGCATGCATTTCCCAGTGGGCCATTGCCATACCACTAATAAAACCGGCACCGGCAAGTCCAACCAGATGCTCTGATCCAATGTTGGATGCAAAAATGGACGATCCTATTGATACCCATCCTGCATTTTTACCTGCCAAAAAATAGTCTTTGGTATCTTCTTCTTTTTGACGAAGCACCCAGACGATAATTCCTACGAGACCCAGTGCAAAGATCCCTAATGTTACCCAATCTAGTGTTTGCATAGTATAAGTTTTTATTGTTAAGTGAGTGACAAATATAAAAAAAAAATAATAAGTGTATAAAATACACGTAAAAATTTACATTTTTTAAAATATTTTGTCTGGAATTATCTTAATATGAAAAAGAAAGCCTTTAACAGAAAGGGTTATGGGAAACTAATAATGAAAAAAATAATATATAAAGGGATTACTTATCATTGGTAAAAAATTCAATATAATCAATCATTAATGATACATCTTGTTCAGTTATATCATATTCATGTAAGTATTTTTGATCGTCTTTAATTTCTTTTACAAACCATTGATAGTTATAACCGGAAGCCTTTAGTGCTTTTTTATAATTATCGATAGCTGAAGTTTTATCATTGTTGCACCAAAAAATATGCGCAGCTATTAAACAATCATGTTTACCCGGATCTTTTTCCAAAACTTTATTTACATATTTTATAGCACTATCCAGTTTTTTTTGCATGAAGGAACACCATGCAATAGGGAGTTGTATTTTTTTGTTCTCAGGAGCAAGGTATTCTACTTTATAATAATATTTTAGTGCCGTTTCAAACTCTTTCATATCAAGATATGTATGCCCAAGGAATGTTTGCGTGTACAGGTTTTCAGGTTCCAATTTTTCAGCTTTTTTATAATAATCAATAGCCTTGTCGTATATCTTTAATTTTCGATAACATTGTGCTATTTTACGATAATTCCATGATTTATTTTTATCAAAAAGCTCCGCTTTATGATAGTATTCGAGTGCATCTTCATACCTGCCAAGCATTTGAAATGAATAGGCAATTTTTTGAAAAAGCTCAATTTTGCTTTCTTTTTTAAGGAACATATTAAAAGCTTCTATAGCAAGAAGATAATATTCTTTTTCAAAGTAAAATTCTGCAATGTTTCTTAAAATATCCTGGTCGTCAAACAGGTTGTTAAGGAAGTAAGTTTTATGGTATTGAGATTCTCCGGCAAAAATATCGTAGAATTCATTTTTATGTGCATAAAGTTTAAAAAAGCGATATAAATCCTGAAAGTATTGAGTGAAAATGAACTGATCGGATGCATGTTGGTTTAATAGTTCATCATCCTTAGACACCTCGTTCATAGCATTTATTTCCATGTTAAACATTTCTACCATCAGGTTTTTTTGTTCCCGGGGCATTATTTTAACATTTAAGCAAAATGAGTATTTATCAGAGTTACAGAGATACGCTGTTTTTTCTAATCCTTCAATAAAAGCTTCTGAATTAAAATGCTCTTCAAATCCTGCCATTGATGATTTTACAATATTGTTTTCTTTGTAAAAGGGCAAGAACCAGTTTTTAATCGTATTAAAAAAATCAAATTGTTTGAGCATTGAAAAAGTACTCATAAACACATCCGAACCTTCAAGTTGTAAGCGTGACATTTCTTCCAGCTTGTTCAACAAGCCGGGCGAGTCTTTAAAGAAATTTTCCCAATCAGGATTTTTATCTTCTGAAAGTTTATCTGATAGAATGTTGTCAAGGTCCAGCTTATTTTCAAGGCTGGGTCGAAGCTTCATCATCTCAGGTATAATTTCTTCCCTGAATCTTTTGGTGATTTTTTCCGTTTCCCTTGATTTTAAAAGCTGTAGTAATATAAATTCCACATTCTTTTTAAAATCCTCCTGTCTTGCCAGGTCCGAAATCTGACTTAATAATTCGGGGTACAAGACTAAGCGACTGTCATAATGACATAAGTTAATAATAATGCCAGCCAATGCCCTTTGCCAGACCTGGTTCTCTTGTGTCTTATTAAAATCAAAGAGTGCCTGGAATTTAGAAATGTCGAAACAACGAAGTAAACTTAGGGTAATTGCACTAACAAAAAGACTCTTATCACTCCATGGAATATTTATGTCTATAATGATCTTTTGTGCCAAATCTATCTCTGATTCTTTGTATTTATCTTTTAACCAGAATAAGTTAAAAATATGTTCAAGTGTTTCATCTCGCAGATTATCATTATCCTGATTTTTTTTCAGTCCATCTATCTCATTTTCAAAATTCAGGATTTTTATGATATCCCGAATTTCATTCTCGGACAATGGTGCTGTATTGGTTATTTTCCTTTTTACATTAAAAAAGTGAAGTATTTGCTGTGCGGCGATTATTTCTTCTTTAGCTTTATCAGCAAGTTCAAGTATAGACCTGATAAGATGTGAATACACCTTATCTCTTTCCGGATCTTTTTCAACCCTTTCGAAAGAGTATTTTAACAGATTGGCAAATGTCTCTCTATAATTTTCAAGTTGATTGATCAAATCACCATTTTTACTTTCTCTAACCAAAATACCCAATTTTTCAATAGAATACTTTATTTGTCCGTCAGCAATATGCCTGCATATCTTTTGATGTATACGATCTACTTCCTGGTAATTCATCGAATTATTGATTATTCATTAAAAATAAGAAATTCAGATTGCAAAACGCAGTAATTTATATACAATAATAAAGCCAAAACGGAAACATTGGATAAAGTATGACATAATAACCGGAGGGAGGAACAGGACGGATAACCGGATGAATGAAATAATGGATTAATGTTTTTTTTGAATAAAATAAGATGAAAGGGGATAATAAAAAAGTTATATAATTGGTTAATTAGGATGGCCATTTATCCATCAGTCCGGTACATCAATCGTAAAGTTGTTATTCAAGACCAGTGAATATGTAAGGAAATGTTCCTGTTTCGAATTAATACAACATCCTAGCACGAATGGTATGTTTCACATTTTTTAGTTCTTTTAGCACATCCTTGGATAGTTCGCTTTCAGTATCAATAATTACATAGCCTATATCAGGGTCTGTTTGCAGGTATTCGGATGCGATATTTATGTTTTTTGATGTGAAAATATAGTTTATTTCCCTTAGCACTCCGGGGAGATTTTTATGAATATGGAGAAAACGTTGTTTTTGCTTATTTGGAGGCAAACTTAACTGAACAAAATTTGTTGCACCAAGAGTAGAGCCATCATCACTGTAACGGACCATTTTTTCAGAAACCTCAAGGCCAATATTTGCCTGTGCTTCAAGTGTGCTTCCTCCAATATGTGGTGTAAGTATAACGTTATCAAATTGCTGTAATTCAGAAACAAAGCGTTCATCCTTTGATGCCGGTTCCTGCTTAAATACATCTACCGCAGCACCTGCTAGATGTTCGCTTTTTAGTGCATGCGTAAGGGCTTTATAGTCAACAACTTCTCCTCTTGAAGCATTGATAAGAAAAGAACCCTTTTGCATTACTGCTAGTTCATCTGTTGAGATCATATTTTTGGTAAGATCTGTTGCTGGGACATGCAGGGTTAAAATATTGGAAACTTTTAATAATTCTATTAATGAGTCGCAGGGGTGCGCGTTACCAAGGTTCAGTTTTTTTTCAATATCATAGTAGTAAACCTTCATTCCCATGGCTTCGGCCAGTATGCTTACCTGTGAGCCAATATGGCCATACCCAACAATTCCTAAGGTTTTTCCTCGTACTTCAAAGGAATGGTTTGCACTTTTAACCCAAACTCCCTTGTGTGCAAGCTGGTTTTTGGCAGGTATGCCACGCATAAGCATTATACATTCTGCAATAACCAGTTCTGCTACCGAGCGTGTATTTGAAAAGGGAGCATTAAAAACAGGTATACCCATCATTTTAGCAGTAACAGAATCAACTTGATTGGTGCCAATACTAAAGCACCCTATAGCAAATAATTTTTTTGCCCTTTTTAGCACATCTGCAGTGAGTTGAGTTCGTGACCTGATCCCTATAATATGAACGTTTTCGATTTTTTTCAATAATTCTTCTCCATCAAGGGCAGTTTTTAAGTACTCTACGTTTGAATATCCCTGGTCATGAAAATATTGAACCGCACTTTCATGAACCCCTTCAACAAGCAATACCTTTATCTTTTTCTTATCCAAAGAGTACTTCTTCATTCCTTCAATTTTAATAAGTCAAAAATTTTTCGTAAATTTTGATATATTTTTTCATTTTCAAAAACAATTAGCGCTTTTTCCAAAAAAATACTTTAAGGGATATGGAGCATGAGGCAGTTTATTTGGATACTTACAAAAAGGGGTTACTAGACAAAAAAATAGCAAATCTCTATGAGCGTATGAAAAACTGTGATATATGCCCTCGTAAGTGCAGTATAAACCGTTTTGAATCGGATAAAGGAATTTGCAGAACAGGTACAGATGCTATAGTGGCAAGTCATCATCCACATTTTGGTGAAGAAGAACCCCTGGTTGACGGGCAAGGTTCCGGGACTATTTTTTTTAGCTATTGTAACCTCCTTTGCGCTTTTTGTCAGAATTATGATATAAGCCATGAAGGAACGGGTAAGAAAACGACAACCGATGAACTTGCCGGCATGATGCTTGAATTACAGGAAATGGGTTGTCATAATATTAATCTGGTTACGCCAACGCATGTAATACCGATGGTTCTTAAATCTCTTAAAACAGCTATTGAAGGAGGACTTAAAATTCCGCTTGTATATAATTCAAGTGCTTATGACAGTGTTGAAACACTGAAGGAATTGGAAGGGATTATTGATATTTATATGCCGGATTTTAAATTCTGGGAACCTGAAATATCTTTTATTACCTGCAAAGTATGCGATTATCCTGCAGCTGCAAGAAATGCTATAAAGGAAATGCACCGCCAGGTTGGTGATTTGCAAATAAATAAACAAGGCCTTGCTTATAAAGGAATGATAATAAGACATTTGGTCTTACCAAACATATTAACTGATACAGAAAAAATCCTGGATTTTATACAAAAGGAAATATCAAAAAAAAGTTATATAAATATTATGCCTCAATACTATCCTGCAGGAGAGGCCGATAAAATAGATAAGATCTCCCGTCGCTTGTTAAAGGCAGAATTTGATGAAGCCATACATCTTGCACTGAGGAGGGGACTCACCCGCTTAGATAACAGGAAATTCAATTATTTTTAGATAAGCCTTAGGCTGCTAATGTCCTTATTAAAAGGGGATTATAGAATTTTACATTGAATTATTATGTTGAACCCACGTTATTTTATATCTTAGTGCAAACGAAAAAATCCTCATATGGAGACGAAAATCGACATTATAAATAATTGGGACTTACGAACATTTTTAAGTGAGTTGGAATCAGGGAAAATACGTATTCCAAGGTTTCAGCGCGATTATGTTTGGGATCGCAAGAAAGTGGTGTTGCTGATGAATAGTATTTATATGCAGTACCCTATCGGTACATTCTTTCTTTGGCATGCTCCCTCAGAATATGAACATTTTGTGAGAAGTACCGATTATCTGGAAACAGAGGATGTGAATAGTGATCACTACCATTTTATTCTGGATGGCCAGCAAAGGATCGTATCCATATTTGTCACAATGAAGGGAAAAACAGTTGATTCGTCCGATTATAGTAAAATAGGGTTTAATATAAAGACAAAAAAGTTTACTGTGATTGCCGGGAAAAATAGTGATGATACAATACCAGCCTGGAAAATCTACGATAAAAAAGAATTTGAAAAAATTAAATCAAAGCTTGAAGCACAGGACAAAAAAAATAAAACAAGCTATGCACAAAATTGGCAGTATTGCCATGATGTGATAATGGAGTATCCTATAAGTATTGTGGTAACGAAAACAACAAACCTGGATGATGTAGTTGAGATTTTTGAACGAATCAACCAGGGAGGGAATAAACTCACTTCGCTTGATTTGGTCCATGCAACAGTATGGAGCAAGGATTTTGACCTGAAAGAGAAAATATTGCAACTGGATGATGAGACTAAGATTAAGAAGTATGGAGGTGTTACAAATAAACTAATGATAAATAGCCTGGCAATAAATGCTTTTGATGATTGCAGGAGTACCTCTTTACTTAAGCTTACCACCAAACGATGTATCCAACTTTGGCCAAAGACAGCAACTGCTATTAAATCTGCTATGGACTATCTGATCAGTTTACGGATTCAGAATGACCTGGTTCCCTACCATTCACAGCTCACCGTATTGCAATACTACTTCTTCAAATCAGGGTTAAAAGAAGTTCAGGAAGAACACAAAAAACCCCTGGCTGACTGGTTTTGGGATGCCAAACTATCAAAACGTTACTCTATTGCCAGCAGTACCAAAATGAAAGAGGATGTGAACTGGATATTGGAATTGCTTGAAGGGTGAGAAATGAAAAGAATAACTATTTGACCATATTATTAAAAAAGGAGGGTTTGAATCATTAAACCCTCCTTTTTGTCATTATTATTAAATTCTATTGTTTAATAATTTTACCCGAATATTTATGATCATTTTTTGTTATTGTTACAAAGTACATTCCCGAATGTAATGCCGAACAATCGATTAAAGTCGCATTCTTTTTAATTTCCTGTACGATTACTTTTTCTCCTGTGATAGAATATATTGATGCATGCATATCAATATGTTCAGCAGAAATAGTAATTTTTAGAAAATCTTTTACGGGAGAAGGATACAGGTGTATTTTACCAGTAGTTAAACTTTCTATACCAGCACTTTCCACAAAATCAATAACATAGATATTTTGGGTTGTGCCATTTTGAGCAATTACCTCCACGAAAGCTGTATCATAAGGAGAATCAGCTTGAATTATATTTACTGTTGCCCCTGCATGATTTTTTATAGCAGTAACATTTGGAATTGCAGTGACATCTGAGAACATATTATATATATAGTTTAATGTATGTCTGTCAAATCCTGGTATTGTTGAGCCATCTACTAAAAGGTCGATTAATGTTGCATCGCTGCTTGGATTGGCAATATTAAAACTTACCTGGTAAGTGCTAAAATTTGTCATATCTTCGGATGTAACATATATAAAGGTTGTATCTGACAGGGTTTTAGCAGTATCAATAATGGTAGTGGAATTAATATTGGTAAGTGTAAAGCTTACATCCGGTACTTCGGTTGTTCCATAGGGTAATGTTACTGAATAGGCAAATACATAAGAATTAAAACCACTTACGGTCTGATTATTTATTTTTAGATCATCCAGTGTGGCATTAGTGGAGATTGGAGCAGTTGGGAACACAATAAAATATTGATTGGTAGATGAACTGTCTGATGAAAAAACGGTAATAAAGGTAGTATCATTTACTACAGGAGCAGGATCAATATAATAAGTAGCAGCAGTATCCTGGGTAGTACATGTCACAGTTGGTACAACAGTTTCACCATAGGGGAGGATGTAATTGTATGTTTTAACATCTGGGTTAAACCCTGTAATAGTAACTCCATCAACCAGCAAATCTGATAATTTTAGGTTTGGAGGAGTGGGCTCTACAATTATAGGAAGACCCAAAATCCATTTTGTTGAATTTACAAGTACATCATAAAAAGCCTGGGTGGCATACTGGTAATAGTCGTAATGGTCTGCTATTACTACCATTCTGTTCTCAAGTGTAGCACCGGCTTCACCTTCAATTGCCCATAACCAGGCATTGTTGGTATAACCTGAGTCATACATTTGTTTGGCATAGGCAGTATTGGTCGCATTCTGGGCTACATCATCAAATGGGCCTCCGGCCAGAGTTTCAAGAAATGCACAATGTACTTTCACAAAATCAACTGAACCATCATTTACACTGTTAGTCCATATCACCTCTTCTCCTTCATTGGCTATTCCCGTAAAGATTTCGTGAGCGGGGCTTCTTACGACAAATGATTGGCAACTATCAGTATATTGAGATGCAATATTATAGTTGTCAACATTGAACCAGGTTGGTCTTTGAGGCGCATAAGGTTCGAGGCACAAACAAGGAATTGGAAAACCAGCTGTGCCAAAATTTTCGGTTCGGCTTGAACTTACGGTTTCCATGATTATAAACAGGTCGTAACCGTCATATCCCGCCGCAGTTGCCCATTCCGGACCATCCCTAAATGCATCCTGATCTAATATACTATCAATAACCAGTCCATCGATTTTTGCGACCAAGCTATCCAAAATTTGATGTTCATAAGGATTTGGATATGAATTACTTTCTAAAACCAATGCATTATAAGGTTGCGCGGAACCTAAACAGAACGCTATTGCACAAAATAATACTGTTAATTGTTTTTTCTTTTTCATAGTATGTGGATTTAAAATATCTTTTTTATTACTTCGAACGATTTATATAATGACAAATTTATTTATAAATTATTATTGTGCCAACAATTTAATATCATTACTTTAATATTGATACCATGGATAGGAGGGATACTATATCAATAAAAAACTCCCGGCACATCGTGAAGGGAGTTTTAAATTAGTGTGTTATTCAGATTATTCTTTTATAAACTTTCCTGTATATTTAAGCTTATCGTTTTCTATTTTAATAAAGTATATACCTGAAGAAAGGGCAGAGCAGTCAATTAGATTGCTACTTCTGTTAATGTTTTGACCGAGTATCTTTTCTCCGGTAATTGAAAAAACTGAAGCATTTGCAGTTTCACATTCAGAGGGCAAATTAATATTTAGGACATTATTCACTATGGTTGGATATATTTGTAAAGAACCCGAATTGGATTTAATAATATCCGTTGATTCGTCTAAAAAGTTTATATAATAAGTTTTATCTGTAGTTTTATCTTCTGCGGTAACCTCAACATAAGCAGTACCCAGCACAACTGGTGACTGGATTATATTTACCGATGCCCCCGGGTGATTTTTAGTTGCTGAAACCTTTTGTATTTCTATAGTTCCTGTTGGCACATAATAAACATAGCTATACTTTTTGCGGCTAAAATCCGATAGTGTTTCATTTTCAACCTGTAAATCTTTTAATGTAGCATCATTGCTAGCTTCAGCAACTTCAAAAAGTATTTTATATGTATTTGTACTTTGTAAATCTTCAGATGTAACGGTTATTAATGTTGAATCTTCTATTGTTTTTGCAGTATCCATAAAGGCATGGGCGCTTTCATTTGTTAATGTAAAAGTAATATCAGGCACATCATTATTTTCAGTACCGTATGGCATTACTGCAGTATAGTTGAAAATATTTGGATCGAATCCGGAAATGGTTTTATTATCTACTTTAATATCATCAAGGGTAGCAACTGTGGAAATTGATGCCATATTAAAGATCACATAGTAAAGATCAGTGGATGTACTATCAGGTGAAAAAACTGTAATAATAGTTGTATCATTTATTTGTGAACCTTCGTTAATATTATATGTAGCCAATGGATCCTGGGTTGCACAAGTAACAGTTGGTATAGTTGATGAACCATAAGGTAAAATGTATGTGTATGTTTTAATATAGGGATTAAAACCTTCTATGGTAACACCATTAACAAGTAAGTCGGAAAGTTTCAGGTTTGGACCCGGAGGTGTGCCGATAGGTATATGCAAAAGCCACTTTGCCGAATTACATATAACATCGTAAAAGGCTTCTGTAGCATACTGGTCAAAGGCATAATGGTTAGAAATTACAACCATCCTGTTTTCAAGAGTCGCTCCGGCTTCCCCTTCTATTGCCCACAACCAGGCATTGTTAGTGTAACCGGAATCGTATAATTGTTTTGCGTAGGCAACATTGGTTGCATTTGATGCTACATCATCATAATAGCCCCCGGCAAGTTCATTCAGAAAAGCAACATGCACCTGCCCGCCATATTGTTGTCCATCATTGAAATCAGTTGTCCAGATTACTTCTTCGCCTTCTGCTGCAATGCCTGTCATTATTTCGTGCGCAGGGGCTCTTACCACAAATTTTTGGCATGAATCATTGCTCGATGCCACCAAATTAAAATTGGGGGCGGAAAACCATGTTGTTCTTTGCGGGGCATATGGTTCGAGTGATAAACAGGGTAGTGGGAAACCAGCAGTTCCAAAGTTTTCGCATCTGGCAGAACTAATTGATTCCATAATGATAAACAGGTCATAATCTTGATACCCTACTTCTGTTTGAAATACAGGATCATCCCTGAAAGTGTCTTGAGGAATAATACTGTCAATTATAAGGCCATCAACATTTGCAACAAGACTATCTAACATATACCCTTCATAAGGGTTGGCAAAAATATCCGTATTCATTAATACTAAAGCCCTATAAGGTTGAGCTGAAACATAAAAAAAAGATGCAGCTACTGCAAATAAGACTATTTGAATTTTCTTTTTCATAGTTGTAGTTTTTGGTGTAGTTAATTAATACTCCCTTCCAACTAACTTGTTGGTTGTATTTTGGTTTGGTAAAAATTTTGCGCAAATTTATACATTATTATATGTTTTCCAAAAAAAGGATTAAAGACTTATATTCAATATGAGTGATAGATTTTTGTAATAATAATATCCCCTATGTTATGCGTAAGATTTTTTAAACTCAGATAAAGTACAAGATTTGGAATTATCTACAGGAATAATGAATACTTATTTTTAGCGTACTATCTATTTCGGTAAACCCCCAAACAGACCTTTGATAAAACGGTGGAATTTATGAAATCCTGTGACGGGTTCAGCAAACATAAGAATACATTGATTGCTGATAAGATTTATACTATTATTTTCCATAAACTTTTCAGTTTCTTTTGTATGGGATTTTTGTTGAATCCATATGTTCTTAATCCCCTTTGCAATGGCTTCTTCTATCAAAGCATCCGTTTGAGCGCTATTTGTAAGTATCAGTATACTCTCTGCTTCTTCCGGTAGATTTGACATTCCCCTGTAACACTTTTCCCCGTTTATTTCATCCGTGTTTGGATTCACTGGATAACATTTATATCCGCGCTTTTTTAATTCACAATATACTATATTCCCGAATTTTTTTTGGTCTCTGGATACACCGGCAATAGCAATGTTTTTTTTAGATACAAATTCCTGGATGGAGGTTTTTGTTGTCATCAGAAATATTATGATGGGAGTGGTAAAAAATTAAATCTCATATCAACAGCATCAGCAAGGTCTTCACCATCTTCACGCATCTGATCATCTCCTTCATCATAGAAGAAATCTATGTTAACAGGGAAGCCTTTAAGATATATCCGCTGAAAGACCTCGAGTATTTGAAGTAACGATTTGGAGGATGCCGAATTGAAATATGATAATTTTACTATAAAACGTATATCGTTAATGTTATATTTTGCATCACTATGGCTCAGTATTTCATCATCGTAATTGATGAGCCATTTTAGAATTGGATTATAAAATCCCATGACATCTTCAGGCCTTGAAACACCTTCTAGCTCAAAAATATGTTTTTCAGGATCCATCATTACTCTCGGAGTAAACTCCGATTCGGCTATATGCAATGCTTCCATTTTGCTACTTTTATTCTTTGTTCCGGTAAATAGTTATTTGAAGCGTATAATTAGAGAATTTATTGTCAATTTTTTCGAAATTATAAGCTATTTGCTGGTTTGCAATTTTGGCCATTTCAATAAAACCTAGTCCGGCTCCTCCTTTATTTGAGAATTGGCCGTTTGTTATGGTTTCACGATAATATTTTTTCAGTGTATCCCGGTCAATATTTATTACTTTATCAATTTTGTCTTTTATATTTTCGATATGGCTATTCAAAATAGGATTTGTTGTGGTTATTACGAACATGTTTGCATCATAAACAAGGCTAAAGGTCGGTTGATATTTGGGGAAAAGGTATTTTTCGTTTTCAAAATGATCGTTGTATTTAAAAATATTTTCAAGGGATTCGATCATTATGGTAAGGATTTTTTTGTAAATGGTAATCTTAACATCCATTTGGTCAACCTCTTCCTTTAGCCTGGTAATAAGGTTGCCAATCACTTCAAAATCGAGATGCCCTTTATGACTAAGTACACTTTCTTTGTTGGTTACGTTATGCATTTACAAAAAAGTATCAAGCTCCGGTAAATTTATTCAATAATTTTATACCAGAAAAATTAATATATGCAATTTAGTGATAATATATTGTTCTTAAAACCTGATTTTAATCCTTTTATCAAATTCATAAATATTTTTATTTATTCCAATTCTTCTTTCTCTAAAAGATATCCATCATCCTTTAGGAGGCGTTTGCTCATGGATGCATTAACAGCCAGTTTGTCACAATGTTCATTTTCCTTATTTTCATTATGACCTTTAATCCATATAAATTTAATATTATGCAGATGGTATACATTTAAAAATCTTTTCCACAAATCAGGATTTTTTTTCTTTTTAAAGTCTTTTTTTTCCCAGTCAAACAACCATCCTTTTTCTACAGCATCTGCAACATACTTTGAGTCGGTATAAATTGTTACATTACTGTTTTTTTGTTTTAATGCTTCAAGAGCCACGATAACAGCGAGTAATTCCATACGGTTGTTGGTAGTAAGCTCAAAACCTTGTGAAAGCTCTTTCCTGTGTTGGCCTGATAAAAGCACGGCACCATATCCCCCTGGTCCCGGATTTCCTCTGGCCGCCCCATCTGTATAAATTGTTATATCATGTATCATTCTTCTCTTAAAGATAACACTTTTAGGGAAAAAATGAAAGAAGGAGAAAATATTTTCATATACTATTACCAAATCACTCAATAATAGTCATTTCATCTATAAGATGACCAGCTCCTGCAAATTTGTCAATAATAAAAAGAACATAACGTATGTCAACATTAATACATTTTTGTATGCTATTTTCAAATGCAATATCACCACTCATAGCTTCCCAGTTCCCATCAAAGGCTAAACCAATAAGTTCTCCATTGCCGTTTAGCACAGGACTTCCTGAATTGCCCCCAGTTATGTCATTATTTGTTGTAAAACATACGGGCATAATGCCATTTAATCCATATCTTCCATAGTCTTTGGTATCATATAATTGCTTTAGTTTAGCAGGAACAATAAATTCCCAATTATCAGGGTCCTCTTTTTCTATAACACCTTTTAGAGTAGTTATAAAATCATACGTTACAGCATCACGAGGTGAATAATCTCCTACTGTACCATATGTAAGCCTAAGTGTTGAGTTAGCATCGGGATAAAATATTTTTTCAGGTTGCATTTCCTGCAGGCCTTTGATAAAGAGTTTTTCTCCATTTGATACCTGGGCATCCAAAGTATACGATGTCATGTAAAGTTCAACATACTTATAATAGGATGATAATGTGGCTTGAAATGCTATATCTGCATCCAATTGCTTTAATGAAGGTTTCTTTAAAAAAGCCTCAACTTTATCTTTACTGGTAAGGAATGTTTTAGAGAACATCGTGTTGACATACTTTTCGAAATCTCCATTATAATTATTCTTTATGTCTATCATATTTAATGGATGGTTTTCTTCCGGAACATTTTCGTCATATAATTTTAAAAGGGCAAGAGTCACCTTTTTATCTGTTGATTCACTATAATCTTTATAGAAGTTGTCAATATTTTTTTTAATATCTTCAACCTCTTCACTTATTGCTTCTTTGTTTTTTGGGTCAGTGCTTAATAAATTATACAATTTAAGAAATTCAAATCCGTATTCGATTATTTCTGAACCTCCAAACAAAAAGCATTCAATAAGGTATTGGGATGCATGCTGATACGGGGCCCTTGCTTCAATGGCCTCTTTCATTGATGGCAGAACTTTTCCATACTCAGCAATTCTTGCAGCATCTTTCTGAACCCAATTAGTGAATTCTGTCTCAAGGTCCTTTTTTTTATCATATATTTTTAGTTTTTCGAGGCCGGCTTTTTGTCCTATTGAGTATTTCCAGTAATTGCTTGATGAGGAATACTTTGATGAATATTTAATACGAATAACATCATCTGCCATCATGTCTTCCATTATTATGTCTTGCTTTATTCCACGAATTTTTATGCGATTGGGATGTTCTATTTCAAGCAGCTCTTTAATTCCGTACGAAGTAAGATATCTCTGGGTGCTTCCCGGGAAACCCATTACAAAGGCAAAATCATCTTTTTTATAACCTTTTAGCGATATGGGCAGATGGTGCTTGGGCTTATAGGGTATATTTTTTTCAGAATATTCTGCAGGTGTTCCATCTGGGGCACAGTAAATTCTAAACATTGAAAAATCGCCTGTATGACGGGGCCAAACCCAGTTATCCGTATCATGTCCAAATTTTCCAATACTTTCGGGAGGTGCCCCAACAAGCCTTACATCTTTAAATGTCTCGGTAACAACTAAATAATAAGTATTTCCACCAAAAAAGCTTTCAACGGTAGCTTCATAGTGTGTACCTTCAATAGCTTTTTCTTCTATTTCCAAAGAAGTCTCTTCTATTACTGATTCAATATCTTCATCGCTCATTTCTGAGGTAATTTTACTAAGTATTTGCTCGGTAACATCTTCCATTCGAACTACAAAAGTTGCTGTCTTCCCAGGGTTCGGTAGTTCATCAGTTTTGGTTTTTGCCCAAAATCCATTTGTTAGATAATCGTGTTCAATAGAGCTATGTTCTTGAATTTCATCATACCCGCAATGATGGTTGGTAATAATTAACCCATCTGCTGAAATTAACTCTGCAGTGCAGGAACCATAATCAAGGGCAACTATGGCATCCTTCAGTGAGGTTTTATTAATGCTATAAATATCTTCTGCCGTCAGTTTCAGGCCCATTTCAGTCATTGTGCCCATGTTAAGTTCCTGGATGAGTGGCAGTAGCCACATACCTTCATCTGCTTTAACTTTGGAAAGTATTACCAGGGTTATTCCCAGCCAGATGATAATTAATCTTTTCATAAGTAGTTAGTTATTGGATATTATTCAATTTAAAATTGCGGAATTCATTAAAATATTAAAAATAGTAAAAATCAATAATAGTTAAAAGCCAAAGTTAAAATCTCTTCAATTACATTAATTTTGCGTAATGAAACATCCATGATAAATCTTTTAACACACACGAGCATGATTATAAACGACAATCATCCGCTCAGGTAAAAGCTTCGTGGATG
>JAFGOZ010000665.1 GCA_016926235.1 Bacteroidales bacterium
AATATATCTATCGCCATGTCAGACGCTTTCAAGCTTTATGGTATAGTTCATCTTTATTCTGTTAATTTATTTTTGAGTCATCCCTTAATGTGCGAATGGGCCATTCTTGAAATAACGAATGGAATTTTGTTGGGTTGCTTCGCTTAACCCAACCTACATAATAAATATAAAATGATGAAATATAAATACCTCCAAATAATACTGATAATAACGCTACTTCCGGTATTACACTGGCATATGGCGAAAAATGTGCAGGGTGCTGTCAGTACTAAATCTCCCTACTCCATTCCACGGAAGGTACAGATGAGTTTTGCGTTAAGGAATCTTACCGGAGAAATACAAAAGGATGTAGAGTTCTGGTCTTACGCCCCTGTAGATCAAACCTCAAGCCAAAAAGTGGTAAACATACTGTCAACTCATCAATACAAGCTGCAAACAGATGACATTGGTAATCAGGTCATGTCTTTTAACTTCTCCGTCTTGCCTCCCTATGCGGTTAAGATAGTCGATATTGAAGTCGAGTTGATGTTATCGGAATCACCCCAAAAAATACCAAATCCTGATCTCAGTAAATATTTAATACCTGAAAAATATTGTGAATCAGATGGGCCAGCTATTATTTCACTGGCGGAGAAACTTAAAAGTGCAAAACCGGAGAAATCTGCCCGGAATATCTATCAGTGGATTTCAAAAAATATTGTTTACACAGGTTATACAAAGAACATCAGAGGGGCAAGGTATGCACTTGAGAGTCGAAAAGGCGACTGCACGGAGTTTGCCTTTCTGTTTACCGCCCTTTGCCGCGCGAGTCATATTCCTTCAAGGGTGGTGGGAGGATTTAGATGTGAGGCTGACTCTATCTTGAAACCAGGGAAATATCATAACTGGGCGGAGTTTTATTATGATGGTTTGTGGAAATTGTCAGACCCGCAGGAAAAAGTATTTAACGATAAACAGTCTGACTACATTGTATTTAAAATACTTGGTGAACCGAATAAGTTCCGTTCAAGCAGTAAAAATGGTTTTTTTGGATGCTTAAATGAGAGTGTAGAAGTAAAAATGAATGGGTGAATTATTTTTATTCAGTGAAAAAATATGATTGGCCGCAGACTTACGCAGACGAACTCGGACTTTTATAGATTTGAAAACTTTGAGTCCGGACGATCCGCCGTCGCTGAAGCTATGGCGCGAGAGCTTGTTCGGCCTCAAGTTGTTATCAACTTGTGATTAAAAATCAAAGACGCCAGCCGCGCCCAGTAGGTAGGTTGGGTTATTAACCCAACATCCTTTAAATTGATGGCATTAACATAAAATGATCACTTTACTATGTGAATGAAACATTGTTTGAAATAACGATTGTAGTATTGTTGGGTTGCTTCGCTTAACCCAACTACGTTTTCTAAAGTATGCTCATTATATTTTCCATTACGGCAGGAGGGCCGCATGATTATGAACCGTAAATTTGATAAAGCAAGATTTCTTTTCTGTTTTCTTCTTCTTTTTCTTAATACAAATTTCTTGTTTGCTACTGAAGCAACAATATCCGTTTCAGAAGAAGGAGGTGTAATTACGGTAAATGCGACGGCAACATTCACTTCCTACACAGAATGTGACGTGGATGATTCTACAAATTGCATTAATATTGATTCAGGTACTCTCCGTGTCTTCCATAATGGAACTGAAATTGGAAATATCGATGGAAATGGTTCAGCTCAAGTCTCAACTACACTTGAAAGTAGTGTCTTGCCTCAGGGAGAAAATGCTTTTTCGGCTAATGCAAAGGATCGCATGGAGATAATTGGCAATGCAACAGAAGAACTTTTTATAGATAACACTCCTTTAATTACATTGGCAGAACCTGAAACTGTTGAAGGCGAATTTGATATTTTTGGGACTGCCAAATTTAAAAATTATGGTGGAGGTTTTGAAGGTACTCTGTATATTTGGATAGATGGTGAATTACAGGGTGAAAAACAGTATGAAGGCGCCAGTATCAATTGGAGCTATTCAGATATCACAGGTCAAATGCTTGATTCAGGATCATTTGGACAGGGTGAACATACAATAGTCGTTAAGGCAACAGCTGAAAATGGCGCTTTGTCAGAAAATGCAAATGGGATATTTATAATCGATAATACCCCCTTTGTGACTCTTAATATTCCGGGAGTAGTTACAGGAAATTTTAATATAACCGGTACTGCTGACTTTTCGGAAAATGCTGGAGGAGTTGAAGGGGAGTTACATATCTGGATAGACGGCGTTCATAAAGGAATGAAAGAATATGAGGGCACGGATATCAACTGGAGCTATTCTGAAATAACAGGGCAAACATTGAATAGTGATGATTTTGCTCCGGGTGAACATACTATCAGCGTTAAAGCATTATCAGATAATGGTGCATGGTCGGATGATACTGTTGGATCATTCACTGTAGAAAATCCATGAAAAATAATTCGATAAAAATAGAAAATAATAGCAATAAATGGACTGCCCAGAAATCAATGGAGAAATGATTATGTCAATCAATAAACTGGTTAATTCTAAAATTACCAAGATAACTTCTGAAAATACAAAAAAAATCGGGCTTCAATGCAATATAGTAAACATACTAGTTGTGTTATTATTGGTATTAATTATTTTCCCAACAAGGGTTAGCTTAGGGATGACTCAAAAATAAAATCACATTTTAGTTGGATGTAAAATATAATTCCACTCAGGTAATAGGCCATTTTTGATGGCT
>JAFGOZ010000666.1 GCA_016926235.1 Bacteroidales bacterium
AATTTCATATCTTAGTTTTTTTTACTAAGATAGTAAAAATATATATTTATTACTAAAGTTAGTGCCATTACCTTTGGAGGGGGTAGGGGGAGGAAATACCTGAATTCATACTTTTAATTTATTTTAAAATAATACACTAAAAACTTATTCATATAAAACAATTGATGACGCGGTATAATCCTCCCCCAGCCCCCTCCAGAGGGGGATAGCGCATTTGCTAAACTCAGCCCTATTAAATGAAGTGGGTGCCTTTTTCTATAGCAAAATTTCTTAGCTTGACGGCTATGGGGCACAACCTGAGCCGAACTGGGGGGAATATTGGAACTCAGCATGGCTGCATTTCATCGTTAGTTTGTTTATATAACTAATATCCTGATGCTCCAATTCAATGACTGAAAACGATTCAACGACTAAAAGAAACCACGTTGCCCACAATGTTTATGACCGTATTTTAGGAGCTGGCCATTTTATTTTATAAAGTTGAATTTAATCAAGAATTCATCTACTCTTGGAAAAATGCTGTCATTGTACATTCCTGCATGCTTTTTACAATCCTCATCAAAGAAGTGGCCTTTGTTTTCCATGCGAACGAGTTCAATTGTATTATCTGCCTGCTTCATTTCATATACAAACTTCTCCATTGTCCAGTAGGGCACAACATCATCTTCTGTTCCATGAAAAGCCAGAATTGGAGGCATTTTATCTTTAATGTTCAAAATCGGGTCGATATTGGATATTTCATTTTTTCGATCTAACAAAATGCTGTCTAACCAACCATCGGTCCCTGCTACTACGCATCCTGACCAAAGAATAATTCCATCAGGTTTTGAAGATATTGTATGATCTTCATATTCTTCGTCGTATTTATCAATAAGAGAAGTACAAATTGCCAGATGACCGCCCGCAGACTGACCTGAGGCAATTACTTTGCTTTCATCGATATTATATTCGCGTGCATTTTTTCTTATCCAGCGAATTGCCGATTTAGCATCGGCAAGGCAATCAATCGGTATTAATGATTTATGGTCTGCAAACCTATACTGAAAACAAAAAGCAATCATCCCTTTTGAAGCGTATCTTTTAGCCGTTTCATAAAAATCGCTGCGATTTCCGCAAACCCAGGCCCCGCCATGAAAGAAAGCTATAGCAGATTTCTGGTCTCCTTTAAGAGAGGATTCTTTGTAAAATATATCCGCAACCAATTCAACCGAGGTAATTGTTTTATAGACAATTTCTTTCCTGATAACAGGTTCATCCGTTGTACAAGGGAATACATGATTATGTCCTGCTACTATAACTGCTATAATAAATATTGCTAATTTCTTCATATCAGTTAAAAAGTTATTTTACATTATAAATAAATAAAAGTCCGTTTATTAAGGATATAGGCACTGAAGAATGATGATCCTGCCCCTGGTGTACCTCAAATTTTTAATTGCTGTCATCTTCTTGCGCGTCGAGTCCTTCCTATAACAGCTAATTCCTAACACATCTTACAGAAAACCCTTTTCTTTTATCATCAAATCCCCTGCCTATTTTGTCCCCGGAAAGGAAACGTTTCCAGGCATCTGTGTTATCCCTACTTGTTGATGTCCAATAATAGGCATCGTCACCGCCATCGTCAAAGGTGCCGTCTCCATAGGGAAGATAGCCTGCGTTTAAAATGTACATGATGTTCTCATCACGGAGGGACTCTCCGATCCTGGGGTTTCTCCAGCCCAATTCATTCAGTACCTCACTTTCAACACCAAAAAATTCTTCCAATTCTTTCCATTCATCATCTGAGGCCACATGCCATCCATCGGGACAGGCTTTTAATGCGGCTTCCCATGTGTACAATCTGCCCCATTTTAAACTTATTTCCGGATCATTGTTATAGCTCCATGAATTTTCAATGTTATAATTCAGGTTTTCCTGCATCCACCATTTGTCTCCGATTTTAATTGTCTTATAGGTTTGTCCATCCCGTGAATCAGTAAAATCGGAATGGTCATATTTTTCATAACTGATTGCTTTATCATTAAGTGAGGTATTCTCAATCAGGGTGTTTTCTTCTTTTTTGAAAGAATACAGCATGATGCCAAAAATTAAGACGGACATAATAATCAGGTAATGCTGTGCGCCGGTTTTTCTTTTCTCAGGGTCGTTGTTCATGGTTTTTAAACGTTTTAATAAATTTATATTATCATTTTTTGCAGCTAAAACCGGGAGTTTTACCAATCGTTGTTCCTCCAGTTTTATTAAGGTGCTCATGTATGTTTTTTTGTCTTCATGATGCTCCAAAACAAACTCATCGCAAATGATTTCCCGCTGGATTCGCATGTTTTCAGATATCCACCAGATGGCAGGATGATAAAAGAACAGGGTCTCGGCCAAGTTTTGCAAAATATTGGCCAGATAATCCTTTCTGATGATGTGCGCTATTTCATGCATTAAAACAGATCGTATTTCTTCCTGCGTTAGTCCCGTAATCGCTTTAAGCGGGAAATAGATCATTGGTTTTAGATATCCAAGTGTTAACGGTGAATTGATCAGGGGGGTAAAGAATATTTTAACTTTTCTTGAGATGTTTGCCCTTTCGCAAAATTCATCAATTACCTTTTGCCATTTTGACGAAGGCTGATGCAGGTCCTTTTTGCGAAACCTGTTCAGCGCAAATAAACTGTAAACTAACCTGGTAAAGAAAAACAGAAAACCTGCCAACCAAATGATAAAGATGAACCGGATTGATTTCTCAAGAACAGATCCAACATGATAGATACTATTCCAGACTATTTGTGAAAAATCCGCTTCTTTTGCAATTTTCAAATCCGTTTGAACGAATTGGTCCTGGGCAGGCCGACCAGATGACTCGTAATATTCAATATTTGAAGTACTTGTGGATGATACTCCTTGAGCAGGGTTTCCCGAAGATAAAACGAGGACAGTTGTAATGAAGCATGCCATAAAAATCAGCAGGAAAGCAGCAGAAAAGAGATACTTCGTCCGTGTAGTTGCATTCCGAAAGATTACCAGGCAGGAAAAATATAAGAATGCAATGCATCCTCCTAGCCATATGGAGTGGACAATAGACCAACCTATTGTGTGGACCACGTTGCTGTTCAAAAAATCAATCATGGTTATTCAATATTATTGATGTATTTCTTAATCTCAATCAGGTCATCATTATCGGCTTTTTCGTTACCTAATGCTTTAAGCACTAATTTCATGGCAGATTTGCCGAAAGTTGTATGGGTATACCTGTTTAATAAAAATTCCTGAATTTCATTTTCGTCAATATTTGCTTTATAAACATGGCTTTTACCCTCGGATTTTCTGGTAAGGATCCCTTTCTCAAACATCAGTTGCATCAGTTTCAATGTGGTGGTATAACCTACATCGTCCACTTTATTCTGTTCTTCATTTACGGTTTTTACAGTTGCCGTTTTGTGATTCCAGATGATCAGAAGAATTTCTAATTCCTTCGCTGTTAGTTTTTTTATCATACGATTTATATAAGTACGAATAATTCGTAGCAAATCTAAAGTCAATTATTTAAAAAACCAAAATTATTTACGAAAATTTCGTATGATTTGAAATTTTTAAAATGTATGTGAATTTTCTATTGCGGTATAACGCAATTCGATCGATGTGTTTGAACAGTTTTCAATTGTCGGTCTTGTTCAGGTCGGTCTACTTCGGTGAAGTTTCACCTCAACACTTTGTCACCCTGGCTGCACTTTTTAAGTGCATATTCAGGAGTAAAAATCATGAAACAAAAAATACTTTTCAGGGATTTTTGTCTGTTGTTGGAAATTCAACGATGCCATCCATCCTGTTAAGCCTTTAATTGTGATTTTGTTCCTGAATATCTCCGGCAATTGCACAAATAAAGGTGAGACATGCCAGCATGGCTGACATGAATAAGAATCCGAATACGATATTTAGCACCATATCAGGATCTTTTATCCTGGGGAAATAGCCGAAAATTCCCATTTCCATCAAAATGAGCCAGGATATTGCCATTGCTACAAGAAAGTAAATCCAGAGCCTGGCTAAGATTCTTCTTAACTCCGGGGGGAGCAATTCCCTCCACCGGTTCAGCGGCTTGTTGATCCG
>JAFGOZ010000667.1 GCA_016926235.1 Bacteroidales bacterium
AAAAGTTCATTCGTGGAATCTCTTGATAACATATTCCTGAATGGTCATCCCATCCGGAGAGGATAGATGCCCGCTATCAAACCGCATATGCCAGATACTTCCATTCTCTTATTGCCCAATATAATCTAACCGCATTCATCTAATCAGGCATTATCTACCAAAAAACGGTCATGGTATTAACTTATAGTGAAATGACGTTCGATACCAGTAACATTCGTTATTCACATTGTATGACAAATATCCCCGAAAAAAAGTGAGTATAATTCCATGCAATCCAGACAGGGAAATAATAAACGCCTCCATTTGAAAAAGGAGACCAATACACATGAAACCAATTGTATCGCTCATTGCCTGTTCATCTTATGAAGAAAAACTCGTAAAAGATGCCGTTAAACAATCCATCGACATGCTCGGAGGTATTCATAAATTCATAAAACCCGGGCAACGTGTCCTTCTCAAAGCCAACCTGCTGAGAGCTGCCGCTCCCACAGAAATGGTCAGCACTCACCCGTCTGTCATCAAAGCTGTCGTCGAGCTTGTACGGGATGCCGGCGCTCACCCTGTCATCGGTGACAGCCCCGGCGGACCCTTCACAAATGCCTGGATGCGGCTGGTATACCAGACGACCGGAATGCAGCGCCTGGCAGAAGAGAGCGGCGCCGAATTGAACTGGGATTTTGGTCACAGTCTTGTTTCACACCCTGGCGGTCATCTTATCAAAGCCCTGGAAGTCGCCAATTACGTCACGCAAGCAGATGTCGTTATTACGTTCCCAAAATTGAAAACACACACGTTCATGCAATTCACCGGCGCTACCAAGATCCTGTTCGGCGCCATTCCCGGTACAACCAAGGTGGGCTACCACGCCAAATTCCCGCAGCCCGAACGCTTCGGCGATATGCTCATCGACATCCTGACCCTCGTCAAACCGGCACTATCCATCATGGATGCAGTAGTCGGCATGGACGGCAACGGTCCGTCCGCCGGCAATCCCTTCGAAATCGGCGCCATTCTTGCCAGTTCCGATGCGGTGGCATTGGACGTCGTGGCTGCCAGCCTGGTGGGCATGGATATACGCAGCATCTATCCGTTGCAGGCTGCCATCCGGCGCGGTCTTTCCAATGGAAAATTATCGGATATCGAAATACTGGGAGAACCGTTCGATAAAATGAAAGTCGAGAACTTTCAAGCGCCGGAGACAGGAACCCGCCAGAGCGCTTTTTCACGTTTACTCACTCGCCAGTTGAAAAATATCCTGGTGGCAGCACCCTATGCCAACGATGATTGTATCGGCTGCGGCATCTGCGCTCAGAACTGCCCGGTAGAAGCCATTACCATCATCGATAAACACGCTCACATGGACCTGGATAGCTGCATCCGCTGCTACTGCTGCCACGAGATGTGCCCGGAAAAAGCCGTCGATTTACGCAAACCCTGGCTGGGGAGGTTGTTTGGTTAGTGAGTTGACAGCTTAACTTGACTATTCAGAAGACTGTCTTCACCCCATAGTATGTCATGCTGACGAGCGCAGCCAGGGTGCATCTCTCAGGAGCTGCTGTAAACGGATACCCCACTTTTTTCATTTTCGCTTACCTGTATCAGCCGCTCCCTAAAGACTCTTCGCGCCTGGCGGCGCTCTGAGTGACACGAAGCGGGATTGCTGTACTACGGCATAGCGATGTTCAGAGTGACGCTACACTTTGGCATGTCATGCTGACGAGCGCAGCCAGGGTGCATCTCTCAGGAGCTGCTGTAAACGGATACCCCACTTTTTTCATTTTTGCTTACCGGTAAGAGCCGCTCTAGAAAGACTCTTCGCGCCTGCCGGCGCTCTGAGTGACACATGGCGGGATTGCTACACTGCAGCACAGCGATGTTCAGAGTGACGCTACACTTTGGCATGTCATGCTGACGAACGCAGCCAGGGTGCATCTCTCAGGAATCGCTGCAAACGGATTCCTCACTTTTTTCATTTTCACTTATCTGTATGAGCCGCTCCTTAAAGACTCTTCGCGCCTGCCGGCGCTCTGAGTGACATTATGCCGTGTTTGTTCACCTTGAGGGAGTTTTATCTATCCAACGCATTCGCAATTTGGGTAGCGTACCAACACATGGAGAAACATGCCATCATACCGAACTATACCAAAACGTATATCTTTAATGTATACCAGTGTTTATCGGATCTGTCGAACGAAGATCATATCGTACTGAGGGATAACATCAATGGGCATTTTGGGGTGTATTGATAAAGAATTGTTTAAAAATTTTTGAATCTTATTTATTATTAAAACCTATTAGAAAAGTATAAACTGATATGAAAATAACAATAGATATTTATGGGTAAAGAATTGAACCGTTCATAAATAAAGAATGAGTACACTCTGAATTAATCAAATAAGAAATATAAAAATATGCTGGTTTGGTTATAATGGGAGACGCTGAGACAACCAATCATTTATCGGTTTAGGTCCATAACTAATAAACGGATTCTTCAATGTAATAATATACATTTGATCATTCTTGTCCATGTGGGGACTTAATTGATTATAAATCTCCGACGGAGTATTATTAGTATCAATTACATAAGACGATTCAGATAATCTAGCCCATGTATATTGTTTAATTACTTTATAAAAATCATCGTAGTTTTGCCCAGGTTTATGTAGATCATAAGTGATGAGTAATATAGACATAATTACCTCCCTTTTAAAGTTTCTTAATGCATTATTGTACAAAAAAAGACTTGAGTCAATAAACAAAATATAAGAGACACATCAGTGAGATGTACCTGTGCTTATCGGAGTTGTCGGACACGGACCGGATAAAGTTGAGAAATAGTACCAATGAGCATTTTAAAGTGTATTAAGAGGTTGTTGTAATTTTAAAAAATTTAGACCTAATAAAAACATTATAAATAGACCTATTCAGTATAAATAATATAAAAATTTTTGAGTAACTTTTTTTTTTATTATATTGGATTAAATACAAATAGTTGACAGGAAATTTCCAATTGGACATATATCTATAAATCATATATCAAAGATACTTGATTACAGATGGATTTAATTATTTCGTAATCCAATATCTCAATCTTGATTAATTAATATCAATTTTTTTTATTTTCCTTAGGTGGATTAATTTCCGCAGCATCAACTGTCAGGCTATTTGGTTTTGAGAATTTTTGAATTCCTATCTTTGTGACGGGAATAATCGCAGCAGGCGTTAGGTTTGTATTATCGGGGCCTTGGCTTATATTTGCACCACCTAGACTAAATTCAATGGATATTCCCCATAAACCTTCGTGCAAATCTTGTTTTTTGATTAATGCCTCGGCGACTTCTCTATGAGTGAAGGTAATTGAATTTTCAGACATCTTGTCCAATCTCCGTTGAAATATGATCTAGCAATTGCAATTGGTCGGGCAAGTTAAACCCATCTTGTTCAGGATTATTATTTGTATTTTGCGGGAATTTAATATAATTAATATGAATGGTTTCTTTTGTTGTACTTGATATTTTATTATCAAATTTCTCTAATAATCTTGCAAATAAATCTTCTGCTCCAATTTTTAAAGCTATAGCGCTAACCAAAAAATGATTCAGGCTAACTCCATCACGTTCCGCAAATCTAACTGCTTGCCGGTGAAGACTTCTGGGTAAACGAAGTGCAATTTTTCCACCGAAATTTTGATTCGTAAAAGGTTCTGGAATTTCAAGGTTTTGTTCAAGACATGCCTCAATCCACGATTTTGCAGCTTCGGATATACTTTTCATAGCTTCTTCAGCAGTATTGCCATCAGCAAAACAACCCGAAAACTCCAAAATTTCAGCTGAATATGAGCCATCATCATTTGGTATTAATATTCTTGTATATGGTTTTTTAATATATTCATCCAAATCTTCATTCATTTTACACCTGATTATTGTTTATCTATTATTTCCTCAATATCGAATAAATCTTTTTCTAAGTAATCCAATATGTTACTTATTGTTCCGATAGAAATATTTCCGGGGTGACTAGGAATACTTAACGGTTTACTATTTGGTAAGTGTTCATTGAGATAGGTTGGTTCTTTACCTATTCCTCCAGTTCTTCTTTTCCGACCACATTTATTAGCAAATCGCACAATTTCTTTTTCTGTAATATTACCTTTTCGCATGCGATAGGATTTTAGTTCATGAAATAGTTTTTTTAACTTTTTCTTTTTAATCATGATATCACATATGATATTACTTGACAATAGTTCATGAGAATGTATTAACTAACCGCTTTTTTTCTTTCCATATCATATTTTCTTCACTATTTATATTTTTATTATTATTTATAATAAATATATCTTTTTATAAATATTAAAATTAATTTCATGTAGCTCTCCAGCCATTAGCGACAGCTTCAGCAATAAACAGTAGCGATTACATATTACTATATTCAATGAATAATTATCTGAAAGAAATTTCATTTTAATAAATCTCGAGATTAAATTTATTATAGGAGGATAATGGACATAAATCAATTATTTGAATAAATTAGGTTACAGTAACAAATTTCCATAAAAAGGGTTGAAAAAAGAGAGAGTTCCGATTAATATTGAAGTTGACCACAACAACAAGAAAGGAACTCTCAGATGACAAAAGAAACTGTCAATATCAGTATATTCATTAAAGTCGGAAATGTGGCAATGGAAACCAAGAAAATGGTTGCTGTAACAGACATAGAAGAAATTGTGCATAGCCTGTCGCTGTCCATTGGGCAGCAGATATTACATACGGCGATTGGGTTGTTTGATACACGTATAGCATAGAATATACCCGCTGGATGGCGAAATGTGGGCACATAGAAGCGTTGGATAATCAGCAGTCTGGGAGCAATACAGAACAAAAGGCGAGTATATATGAATGAACAACGGAAGCGTTTGAAACCGATAGATGATTTTTTGGGGATACAGCGATACAGCCGAATGAGCAGTCAGGTACAGCAAATGGGTGCTGCGATAGCAAGCAGTGCTATCTACTGTTTTTTTAACTTAAAAAACGAACCCACTTTAACTTCGAAAATGCACCAACTTACGTTAATTGTACTCAAAAATTTATTTCGAAATTGAACCCATTTTAACAACAAAAATGAGCCTACCTCCTGACATGAAAAATTAGATTGCTCTTGCAGAGGATCTGGCAACGCTGGGAAGCGACCTGAGCGCCGACACGGGTGACAATACGGCAGGGCAGAGGCAGATCTCTATCCGTTTTTTTCTACCCTTCTAATCGTATCGAAAAGCAATAAACACATTCATTACTTTTCTCCAAGATGCTGCCAAAAGCGAAATGATTCGCCAGTGAGTTCCACCAAATGAGCATGATATGTTAGACAGTCGATATCAGCTCTGGTTGTTATTTTCATCCCTCGATGGGGGAAGCGCCGACACCAACACTTTTTATTTATAGTCGGGGCGGGCGGATTTTACCACCCCTCGATGGGGGAAGCGCCGGCGCAATTATTTTTCATATTAAGTCGGGGCGGGCGGATTTTACCACCCCTCGATGGGGGAAACGCCGACAACAATTGTTTTTTTCTTCAGTCAGGGCGGCGGATTTTATTACCCCTCGATGGGGGAACCGCCGACACCAATTATTTTTCATATTAAGTCGGGGCGGGCGGATTTGAACCGCCGACCTCACGGACCCGAACCGTGCACTCTATCCGGACTGAGCCACGCCCCGAACACTGCGA
>JAFGOZ010000668.1 GCA_016926235.1 Bacteroidales bacterium
ATTAAACAACCATAAATGACGCCCTGAATGGGCAGCTTAATTTTGAGTTTTTATTTGTTTTTAATCTGCTCTAATAAAAAGCAAAATATAAACAGTCACTTATTACCTGTGAAAAAAGAGATTGACTTAATATAACTCACAACTCATTTCTTACAACTCAATTCTCCTTACTTCTTTAATGTTATTATTCAGTTTAATAAAACTTTTTTAAGTACCTGAAAAGATAAAACCGTTGAAGAAGTTTCAAAAAAACATCTAAAGGGAATTTCGCATACTAAATGGATAATAATACAAAATAATAGAAAATCGTCCATATACCCGATATGACAATATTTACATGTTTTTGTACTATTTTCCATTCTTTAACAATTATCGTTTTAATAATTTTAACACAGAGAAGCTAACAGAGATTATTAATTGTGTTAGTTAAGAAGTAAATGAATTACTGCTTATAAAATTATTATTACCCTAATTAGATTGTTATGAAACAAACCAAATCAAGAAAAAAAATGCTGAGTGTGTTGTATTCAGCACTTTTAACCGGGTGTTTCCTTTTGCTTTGTGGGGGAAACATCGTTGCTCAACAACCATTAACCGTTAGTGGTACTGTAATTGATAAAACAGGTATGCCCATTGCCGGTGCTACTGTTTTGGTTGTAGGCACAACTAATGGTACTATTAGTGATGCCTCCGGCAAATTTTCATTAAGTGGGGTTCCTTCTAATGCCAGTTTGGAATTTCGTTTCATCGGATTCGAAAAACTTGTTGTTGCTGTAGATGGGCGTACTTCGTTTAATATTGAGCTTGTAGATGAAGCAACTATGCTTGGTGAGCTTGTAGTTGTGGGGTATGGTACTATGAAGAAAAGTGACGTAACCGGGGCAATGGTAAGTGTAAGTTCCGAAGCATTAAATTCAATGCCTGTGAGTAATGCCATTGAGGCTTTGCAGGGTAAGGCAGCAGGAGTGGATATTACCTCCAATGAGCGGCCTGGTGAGTTGGGGAATATCCTTATTCGTGGAGTTCGTTCTTTAAATGCTTCTAATTCTCCTTTATATGTTGTTGATGGAGTACCATTAATGTCAGCAAGTGCTATTGAGACTATAAATCCAAGAGATATTGAATCAATAGATGTTTTGAAAGATGCTTCTGCCACAGCTATTTATGGTTCAAGAGGGGCTAATGGTGTTATCATTGTTACAACTAAACGAGGGAAAGGAGGTAAGCTGGAATTGAATTACTCTGGTTCATACACGATAGAGAATATTGTGGATAAATCGCCAGCAATGAGAGCCAGTGATTATATCACTTGGCGTCGTTGGGCTTATTATAACTCAGCTCCTGACATATATACACCAGGTAATGCCCCAACCTATAGTAATGATAAGATTATTTTTGGTGGTGTAGGAATGGATGACGCATCATATCAGAATATTATGAGTGGATGGAGTAACGATTCCTGGGACGGATCAAAAGTTGTTGATACTGATTGGACTGATTTTGTTACTCAAACAGCAATAACACAAGAGCATACTATAAGTGCCAGCGCAGGTAACGAAACTACTAATTCCTATGTTTCTTTTGGATATCTTGATAATCAAGGTACAATGAAGGGACAGGAGTACGCGCGTTATACAGGTAAGGTTAGTGTAGATATTATTCCCAAAGATTGGTTTAAAATGGGAGGAACTCTTAATGCTTCCTGGAGTGAGCAGGAATACGGTTATTCTAGAACTGGTCAATCCTCTAATTCTGGACCTACTTCAATCTATGAGGCAGCCAAACAAATTGGTCGTTTTGCTTTGCCTTACGATGAAAATGGGGACATAATAAATACTCCTGGAAATATGGGTGGGAATGGTTCTGTTTATACAGTTATTGATGAGTGGGAAAAATCAAATGATAATCGTCAAATTGTTCGTGTTTTAGGAAGTTTTTATGCAGGCATTAATTTTGGTAAAATCTATAATCTGCTGGAGGGCCTGTCATTCAGTATAAATTTTGGTCCTGATTTTCGTCATTATCGCAGGGGAATTTATATTGATAATAGTTCAGCTGCTCGACTTGGTTCAGCTGGTAGTTATGCCTCACTTTCTAATCGACGCGATTTCTCCTGGACATTGGATCAACAGCTTGATTATAACAAACAAATAGCCAATCATAAATTTGGGGTTACTTTGTTACATACATCATCTTCCTGGAATATTGAAAATAGTGGTATGAGCGGAAATAACATTGCCAAGTCATCATATCTATGGAATGCTATGGGTACTCTTGATATTACAGCAACAGAAAGTGATGCAAGTATGAGTTCTTCCCTTACAGAGCGACAACTTGAATCATACATGACCCGTTTAAATTATGCTTTTAACGAAAAGTATCTGTTAACATTGACCGGACGTTGGGATGGAGCTTCTCAATTAGCTGAAGGAAATAAATGGGACTTCTTTCCTGCTTTATCTCTGGCATGGCGTTTAGAGCAAGAAGAGTTCATTCAGGCAATCCCTGCCATTAACCAGTTGAAATTAAGATTTGGTATTGGTACAACAGGAAATTCGGCTATAGATCCCTATCAAACATTAGGAGCCATTTCGTCATTTTATATTCCTTTTGGAAC
>JAFGOZ010000669.1 GCA_016926235.1 Bacteroidales bacterium
ACAACGGGTCGCAAAACAGCCGAAGTGCCTGTGTTGCGCCTGCGGCAGGCATTTTGGCTTTTTGCTGTTGGTGGATGTAAACCGGAAACTACTTAGGTTTTGCATTAAGCGGCGGCTATTCTGTGGTAGTTTTTTTGTATTTTAGCCCGTTCATGTTAATTTTGGCGACGTATAAGTATTTAATTTTTGTATATGCACAATTTAGTGGTTAACTAATCCAAATCGAAAATATCATTATTAGACTGTTCAGGTGCAGGTTTGCTTGGCCGGATAGCTGGCTTTTTATTTAAAAACTCATAAGTATATTTATTTTCCTCAAATTGAATATTGTTATTTTTTGCTGGCACACTTTTTTGCGAAGCATGATTTTTTGGCAAGGCATTTTTTAATGGAACAGACACTTTTTTTACAATTGAAGATAATAATGGTAATTCACCAACAAATTTTGAAGCTTTCTCAAAAAGATTTGTATTATTTGAATTTTCATCTCCCATCGTATCAAAAGCAGTTTTTAATTTTTCTATTTTTTGAAAATCATTTATTTTCGCATTATTTTGTTTTGGTTTTAAATCGTCTTGTTTTGTAGGTAATTCTTCTGTTGCTTGTTTAGGTAAATAACAAAAAGTTTCCAAGGGTGTTGTATCACGACAAGTAGTAAATAAAAATTCACTTTTTTTTGCGTAACCAGAACTTTGCATATCTGTGCACGCTGAAATTTTTAGATTACTATTTTTTAATATTTTATTTAAAACTAAGTAATATAATGCCTGATTAAAAGCTATAGTTGCAGGAAGGATATAAACAACGTTTTGCATTGGTGAAGTTATTTTGTGTTGACCCGAAGGAAAAACATGTTTTACAACCTCGTTGAAATCCATAATTAATGGTGAAAAACTAAAGCTATTATATTCTGTAAAAGTTGGATCAGTAGCACCTGGACTACTGTGTGTTTCATCCCATCTTGTTGCCATTATTTTGTTATAGCTTTCTAGATAAATAGCATTTTGAATTTCGAATGGCGGCAAATTAGCAAGGTTATCTAATGTCGTGTGCTTAATAGAAAAACCAATAAAGGCGTATACCGATCGCGATTTTTCGTCCTTAATTGCGAAGTCTTGGCTAGTATTACAAGTAGAAACTAAATAATTAATTTTTGTGGTTATCCCAATGATCAAATGCTTTTGACCATTAAATATAATTGATTTTATGTGATTATCTTGGTAGTCAATATCTTGTGTACTTGACAATATATATTTTTGTGCCCAATTAATATCATCTTCATTATAATCATTAGGAACCGCTAACAACCTATCACGAAAATCTATATATTTTGTTCTACTATGAATAATTGGGGCTGCTAACATATAATTTCCTTTCATTGAACATTGCAGGGCATTGAACTAAATTAATTCACGCGTTTATGCAACAACTGATGGACGCTTATTAAGGTCTGCTAGGCTTAATGCCTCACCGTTTAGATATATAGGGAATTTTTTTGCTGCGGACAGTTCATCAAACAGTTTGTCCGCATCTTGACATAATTTTGTATATATTTGATCTGATTCATCTTTTAACCCACGATTATCTTCTATTTCACCGCGTTTGAAGATACTAAAAAAACTGTTGCTTAATTCATTAATTCTATTATCCAAGCTATTCCGCAAGTCATTTAGGCTTTTTATTTTTTCAAGTACTATACACCAAATAGCAAATGAAATAGGTAAGTTAATATTAACAGGGTCGAGTTTACCAGTAAAACCATTCTGTGCAATATTTTTCCCTAGTGTGACTGGTATAATCGTAACCAATCTGTTATGGCCACCATCTTTCACAAACAAGGCATTGAATGCCTTTATGATAATATCCGCCATCTCTTTGCCTTTTGTACAAAGATCGTATTTAGTTATAACAACCACTACTGGTGGCAAAAAATTATTATTATCTTCAAACTCATTCAATAATTTGGTATATGTAGATGCGCCTTGGAAAATTAAATGCTCAACAGGGTCATCTACTTCATCAGTAAACGCATTACCATCCACACATAACAAAACACAACTAGAGCTTTTAAGTGATTCAATCACATCTTTTCGCATTTGGTGGGATTTTACAATCGCGCCACCAGGGTAATCAATCCACTCAAAGTTCATAATTTCTTTAAATGCATATTTTAATTTAAAATCAAATTTGTTAACATTATCGGATGGTGGTGGGAATCTATCTGCTCCTAAACTATTATCTGTCATTTTTTCCCACATATGTTCTAGCTTTGTATCTGTTTCATTATTAGAAGAAAGAGTAAAACCTTTTACACCAGCACTCATTCGATAATACATACCAGCAAGATAAGTTGTCTTCCCACTGCCAGTTAATCCTAAAATTGTAATTTTTGTATCAGCCATAAAAACCTCAGTTTAAAATTATTAAATGTTAAAAATGTCATCCGAAACTTTATAAATAGATGAAAATAGTTCGTAGCTTTCAATATAATTATCAAGTTCCTCGATAGGTTTTTGTAAAATTTCTAAATCCTTGGCTAATTTTTGCAAAAGTGTAGCCTTATTTTCTGCGAGACTCCTGTTAGAAGGGACACCATTTAATGCGCTCCAAAAACTTTCAAAGATGTTTGAATTAGAAACAAGATTCTCAAAATTTTTATGTTCGTTATTTAGATCTAAATAACCTTTTATGAATTTTAAATATAGCCCACCATAAAGCATTGTCAAAATTGGCAAATCAACATGCAATAGCCCTTCCTTAGTACAAGAGACAGGTGCAACATGAACTATTATATTTTCATTTAAAGATAATGAATTATAAAAGTCTGAAAAAGGTTCTTGTATTTTTTTGAAAATTTCATCATTGCCATCATATTCCTGTAAAATTAAATCGAATTTTGTAATAATAATTGTTACAAAAAATGGTGTTTCGATACTTTCTAGGTTTTCTGCTAAAAGATTACATATTTTTCTAACACGTGTACGATTATTTTGGTTTTTATAAAGTGCATCAGCTTCAAAGAATAACATAACGCCTTCTGACTCTTTAATATCTTTCGCGAGTAAAGCTGAATCCTTCCCTGTTTCGTTGATGACACCTCCATTAAAATCACGCCATTTAAAAGCAAGGATTGGAGTACCACGGAAATTTAAATTAAAATTGTATTCATTACGTTTATCTGTTGCTAAAGGATATTTGTTGGAATTAAGCAAACTATTGTGTATCTTTAAAAGCCAAGTATGATCAGTTTTATCTGAGCACTTAATGGTAAAACCACAAATCGAATTTTGTAACAAGCCATAAGCGCTACCCATATAAGTTGTTTTCCCTGACAATGAATTACCAATCATAAGTATTTTCATTCAGCACTGCCTTCCAAGAGAAAAAGATGCTTATTTTTAAATTATTTATAAATCACAATGTAAAAATATCATCATCAACTTTATCTTTTTTTAAGTTATTATTAGTACCATTATTTGTATTTTGTTTAAACATATTGTTTTGATTTTCAAGCTTTAAACAAATTTCTTCTATGTCTAGTTGTTCTTTAACTTCGTCAAATATTTGGTTAAAATCTAATTCAGAAAGTATTAAAGGTAATTGCGGCTTGCAACCATATTCTATGCGCCAATAAATATCAGTTATAATCGATGTGTATATTTTAAGCAATGTCAATATTTTTAAGCGAAAATTATCATCTATCTTCGTGTATGTTTCTGAAAATATTTGTATGTTTTCATACCCTTCATTTAATCCTAACCCCCAATAAGTTAACCACAAATCAATTTTACCATTACTAAATGCAGGCATTATTAATAGTGTTGGAAGGCCTTTCCAAAACCTATAAATTTCAGTTATTGCCGTTTGATCGTAAACATCCTTCTCATATTTCCAATTGTCATGGTAAAATAAAAGTTGTTGTTTATAATATTTATTAAAAAATGATTTCAAATCGTGCATCGAATTAAGAAACAACTCTTTGAACCCTTGAGCATTATTGCTTTTTGCAAAAAACACTTGCAAGGGAACCTTACCATCAACAATATGGATTAAGGAAGGATAAGAACTTGGTGCTTCTTTTAGTGGCCAAGCATTTACTAATGTATAATCATAATCCTTCGACTCTAAGAGACTATTAAAATATTCTTTTTGTTCTTTAAGCCTGTAATCATGACTTAATTTTGCTAAATGTTCATTATGTAGCTGTGTCTCTTTAAACTCAATTGCCCTGATTTTTCTAGCTTCCTCAGCTTGTATTCTTTGAAGAGCTCTCTGTTTATGCCCGTTAAAAAGAGAAACTGCTGCATTCGCAAGACTGGAAAATGCAAAAAGAGATGAAGGTGAACTTATATGGTGTGCCATAAAGATCATTTCCTTTTAATTGAATTGTAAATATCATTAATAACAAAAGGAACCATTTGCTTAGTAACATAACAGTTAAATTCGTCAGGGATTTTAACATTAAAATTACTATAGTAATTCCTTGAAGGACAGCCACCCCCGCAAATGAATTTTGCAAAACAAGTAATACATTTCTCATTTTTTTCAATGGTTGAAAAACCAGCTACTTCAGGTTTGTCAAGGATGGTTTTACAGGAAAATTTATCAAACAAGTTATGACCTTTATTATTGACTTCAATACAACTACTAATACTATGATCCGGATTTAATGCTAAACGATTAGAGCCATCACAGTAATTAACAGCAGGATTGAATAAGCGCATGAATGAAGAATTTGTAATTTGAACATTTAATGATTTTGCAATTTGTATTGACTCAATAAGGTTATTAACAAAATCGACTTTATTAGGACGAGATACACAATGATGGCCGGAAATTTTATCACTTATTGAAACCACTTCAAAATGTATCTGTTTTATACCAATTTTGGCCAAATAAGTTACCATTGCAGGCATTTTTAAAACGCTATCTTTTGTTACAGTAATTCTAATTTTTGGAATGATAGAAATTGATAATAATTTTCGAATGTTACTGAGAACAAAATCGTGAGAATTATTATTGTTTGAAAATGGTCTAAATTTATTTTGAATATCAGGAAGTGCATCCATTGAAATGGAAACTTTAAAATTGTAATCTTTAAAAAAAGGTATCCATTTTTCAGAAAATGTACCATTCGTTGTGATTGAAAAACTTATACTTTTATCTTTGTTTATTGCGAATGTTGTAAGTTCTTTAACTAAATCGTATTCTAATGTCGGTTCACCGCCGAAATAAGAAATATTGAGATTTCTTTGTAAATTTTTACACATTTCGACAACTACACATATACTTTCTTTTGCAATAGCCCCATCCAAAATTGTTTGGGAATTTGGTTTTCCAAGAAAACAATATGTGCAAGCAAGATTACACTGGTTTGTTACTGAAATGATGAATTGAAAAATATCAGAAGAACTTCCATTCGTAGGATGCTTAAAAAAGAATTCATCTTTCAATTCAATAGCTTTAATGAGTGAATCGTTAAAAGGTGTACACTTCCTAATGTAAACAATACGTTTTGAATAATATGAGAATATTAACCAAAAATCACTGTTAAGCGATTTAACAACAGGCAAACCATTAAATAGGAATGGTTGCAAATCATTTTCTACAGCAAAAGCACTCCCCATAAAACCACCTTTTAAAAATACAAATACCTCGCATCGCAAAAAAAGCAATAACTTAATCTGGACAAGCTTCACTACCAATATTTAGAGAGTTCGGATCGATAGATGAAATACCAATATCATTAAGTGGATTTGGTGTGGGTGTTTCTAACTGCGGTTGTATATTTTCTGAAGCCAACCCCATATCTTGATGCTGTTCGGGATTGTTAACAGTTGAATCATCGATTGGATTACTATCCGGTACGTTTAATTCCATGCTATCCATAATATGTTACCCTTTCAAAAAAGTGTTATATATATATGACTTATTTGGAAATTTGTTACAATACTTATAGCTTAAAAATTTAAGGCAAAGTTTTATAAGGCCAATCTAATTCGGTATCGCTTACGAGTAGTTGTTGTTTCAAAGGAGAATGGTTTATTGCGTTTTCAAGACATTCTGATGACCAAATGCTTTCTTGGTTTGGGAAGTTAGAATCTAAACCTTTATATGCGGTAATTGCGCCAGCCGAATCCTTAATTGTGTCGGTAACCATAAATGCATGGTAAGACCCTTTATTTGGGTAGGCTTCAGGATTAAGGTAATGCGCGTCACCCACAACTAACACACCATGATTTTCAGAAATTGCATGTGAAAGGATTTCTGAATTATAGCTTAACCATGCGGTCCTTATACCAAAATCATTAAGAATATGTTGATAATGATTGGGATCTAAAGTTATTCCCCCTTCTGAAAGCTGGCCACCAAAATCAAAAATTTCATTATTTTGTAAATATTCAGAAAGGTTGTTACTTATATTTGGATTATTAAGTTGAATAAAATTTTCGATAGCTTCAAAACCACATGTGGGGCCATTTTGAAGATCCGCAATTGGCTCAACATTGAAAAAACCCTTGAAGGCTAGTTGATCATTTGAAACAATATGAGGTAAACCATCCGTATGAATTGGGCTGATTGATTCACCATCAAAATGTGAAGTTAAAGGGGATTCAAAACTGGCACTATTGAATTGTTCATGCATTTAATATCTCCTAAAAAATTAACAAATTGCATTTAGTAACATTTTCAATGTACACTTTGTATAAACGTTTACAACCAACAAGTTACATACAAAACAATTGTTGCATAGCATAATATAGTAATTGTTGAATAGTGAAAAATCAAATATTTATATCTTTTTTTGCCACCGCCATTTCTATTATTTTGAACGGGCTGTCCTTATTTTTTCTTCGCCGCCGCCTACTAAAAATAAAATCTTTCCGGTTTATTTCCACGGTAGCGTAGAACTGGCAGTTACCCACCAGCCCCGCCATAGATCCCGGCGTGCAGAATTACCGCACCGGGCTCCCCGCATTATTCGCTTTCGTGTTCGGAAAAGACTAGTGACTTCCATCAGTATTCTTTTCTTCTGTCGCTATTGCAGGCAGTGAGGTCTGCATCAGTCTACCGGGTCTTTCACTACCCGCTGAAGTTTCACTTATCGTGCACCACATAAGCTACTTTTTCCTTTACCTGCTGCATAATGCTTCAACCCCTTCCCCAAGTGGCCGGCTCTCCCGTCCTCAGAGTACTATGGGTCAATCTGCCCGTTATCACTAATTTGACCGTAAATTCTCAAACAATTTGACCGATATCTGGGGTATCCGAAAATGCGTCCACCGGTTTAAAATAATTCCGGGCAGTTTACCGGTCACTTTGTGTGATAATTTTGTCTTTTTTTCGTTGAGATTCTCCTTTCAGATTGAACTGTATTGAGCTGTGTACCAGCCTGTCACATATTGCATCCGCAATGGTTGGGTCTGGCAACTTGGAATGCCACTTCTGAACCGGGAACTGGGTTGTTACAACCACCGAGCCAGTCTGGTCTTTTTCTTCGAGTATGTCCATCAGTGCCTCAGCATCCCTGCTGTCGATACTGCTCATCAGGAAGTCGTCAATTATGAGCACTTTTACCTTTGCGAGCTTCGAGAGGTATTTGAGGTATTGTCCTGTTCCTTTTGCGGAATGGATTTCTTCAAAAAGGATTGCATATCTGAGCTTTTGTGTCAGATACCCCATAGTGCAGGCCTTGTACCCGATGGCTTCCGCAAGATAGCTTTTACCGCATCCGGTAGGTCCGGAGATAATGATGTTGCGCCGGTTTTCGACCCATTCTGTACTTGTAAACCTCATGATGTCTTTTTTTGTGAAACCTCGTTGCTGTTCGTAAACGATATTTTCTATGGTTGCCTGATCGGGTTTAAAGTTTGCCCGTGAGATCATACGCTCCATTTTGCGTCGCTTTCGTGCGCTATACTCATCATCAACAAGCAGTGCAACAAACTCTGCGGGCTCAAGCCCCTCGGCATCGTTGCTGGAAATACGACTCTGGAGAGATGCGGCCATGGTGGTAAGACGCATCGAACGTAACTGATCTATGACCGTTTGTAAATGCATTGTATTGTGTCCTTTTTTGAGAAGTGGTTATTGCTGGTAGTAGTCGCCGCCGCGGATGTTTTCATGGTCAATTGACGGTGTTGTTGGAAAATGAAGTACCTGCTGGGCGTCAAGACCGTTTTTAAGTATTGACTTGATGTCAGAAAGCTTTGTGGATTTGAAGTACAGCGCTTTTTCACAGGCTTTTTCAACTCGTCCGGGCTCATACGCTTTGGCCAGTGAAAGCAATCCCTGTACTGCACGGAAGCCCTGCTGCGGATGGTGACACTTTTTCATGATCGTCTCTGCCACCGCAGCGGTTGAAGTACCGATCTCGCGTGCCTTATCGATAAACCACTCCGGTCTCATCCCACGTACAAATGCGTGATTGGGAGGCATGTGGTCATTTTTGGTGGTATAACCGTAAGGCTTTAGTGAAATCTGGTGCCGACAGCTGTGTACACCATTGTGATAGATCTCCACCGTTAATCCGTTGAGGTGTACATCCACCTTCTTTTTTGCCAGGGTGTACGGTACGCTGTAGAAGTGTTTGCGGAACTGGATGTGATAGTTTAACCCCACATTGACATCATGCTTGATTTCTGATATTGTGAAGCGTTTCTGCGGAAGTGGCTTAAGATACGGTTTATCATTGTCGGCAAAGCGTTCATTACGGGAGAGCCCACCGTGATCCTTCATCGGACGGCTGTTGATTATCTCCACTTGCTCTGCAATGGCACTGTTAAGTTCTGCAAGGGAGAAGAACTTCCGGTCGCGCAGAGCGGCAACAATCCAATGCTGTGCAATAAGTACCGCGCTTTCAACACTGCCTTTGTCGCGAGGGGCTCGTACACGTGCGGGAAGTATGACTGTCCCATAGTGTTCGGCAAACTCTGCGAACAGGTGGTTAAAGGTCGGATCGTAGCGGTTAGCTTTTGTTACGGCGCTCTTGAGGTTATCTGGCACAATGCAGGCGGTGACTCCACCGTAGTACTCAAAGGCATGAACATGTGTCATTGTAAAGTGGTGAGTGTGTTGGGAGAGGTTGCCTTCGGCATAAATCCGGCTGCTGGCTGCAAGAGCTGAAACAAACAGCTCTACCGGGACACACTCTCCTGTTTCGATGTCTATGTACTCAAGGCCGTCACCGGAGTAGTCGCTGTAAAGGATGTCCCCGCCTTTATACACATGATGCAGTGAAAGGGTCGGCTTTTTATGTGAATGGATATGACGATAAAATGATGCTTGACTTATACCGTCGGGATGCTCTCTTCGGTACTCATCGTAAAGCAGTGCTATGGTAACATGGGGCCTTTTTAGCTGTTTCTCAATGTAGTGGATATCAGGCAGTACTGCCGACTCTTTTGCGACAACAGGCTGGGATGGCTTGGGGAAAAGTGCTTCCTCAAGCAGCTCGTCGGTTGAATCTGATTTAAGCGGCCAGCTCAGCCCTGATGCTGAAAACCGGCTACAGATATTGAACACTGATCCCTTGGACCTGTGAACGGCTAGGGCCGTTTGTTCAAGGCTGAGCTTATGGGTCAAACGATGGTTGAGAATAGTACGTATTTGCCTCATTGGCATCCTCTTTCTACTCATTTCCGGCTCCTTTAATGTAGTTTTAAGAAGTACGGAAAATGTGTTATGGCGGACGCCTTACTGGAAAGCCAGTATCGGTCAAATTACGTGAGAATTATCGGTCATTTAAGCTGATAATCCTCGGTCAAATTACCTGAGAATTACCGGTCATTTATTTTGATAAGCGGCGGTCAAATTCTGTGAGAGCGGGCAGTCAATCCGACTCCCTGCAAACCATCAGACATTCTCCTTGTTCGTTGACATGTCCTACCACCGGAAAATTCCCCGGTGGAGTAAGCAGGGCCTCCCAAGTTCCTGT
>JAFGOZ010000670.1 GCA_016926235.1 Bacteroidales bacterium
ATAAGCCACGGCTTCAACTGGTTCATTATCAACAACTGATCCCGCATGGCTGACCTGAACTACCTTGCCCGGGAAGAGACCGGGCATTGCTCCTGCCTTCCTGGGGGTCTTAGAGGCATCTGCTATATTTGTTGCCGGTTTTGGTTTAGGCTGTTCTTTTGCGTCCGCTTTCAGGATTTCCGGATTTGCAGCAAGAAGGGCGCCGCCTGCGCCGAGGATGGTGACGAATTTCCTGCGGGAGAGGGAAGGTCGTTTCATATTATGTAAATTGAATTCCAAATATAATGAAATTAGTTGAAAGGGATGTTGCAGGGTGCGGGATGCGGGAAAGTTACAAAATTAAAGCGCAATCATCCTTATAAGTGATAATTGCGCTTTGTTTTCGTCGGGGTGATCTGACTCGAACAGACGACCCCTTGCACCCCATGCAAAATACAGTCTCTTTTGTTATTTTTTACTAATTTCATCATATCTTTTATGTTGCTGATATACAGTCGATAGAAGGCACTTATTACTTTTATTATATTTTGTGTTTTTTAGTATATTTCATATATTTGTATGCAAATCGTATGTACAATTAAAATTTGCATACATAAATGGAACTTTTTTCACTAAGCGGGATTACAGCGACAATTGTATATGATACCAGGAGGTTAAAGGCAAATGAGCTTTACCCGGTTAAGTACAGAGTAACCTACCAGAGGAAACAAGTCTATTACCCTTCAGGGATTGATCTGTCAGAGGACCAATGGAAAAGGCTGCCAGCAACAAAAGAAAAAGAATTGAAGTCACAACGCGAGCTAATCCATGTTGGTTTTGAAGTTATAAAAGGACATATTAAAGATCTGGTAACGGGGACAGGCTTTACATTTGAACAGTTGAATGCCAGGCTTTCCCGCGGTATGAAGAACAGTATCATAACTGCATTCTATTCAAAAGTTGAATCATTAAAGAATAATGGTCAGATTGGAACCTCAGATTGGTACCTATACTCTGTTAAAAGTCTGGTTAGGTTTACAGAGAAAGACTTAAAGTTCTCAGATATAACAATTGAATGGTTAAAGAAATATGAAGCATTCCTTAAGAAGGATAGTAAGAGCTATACCACTATATCAATGTATATGAGAGCACTGCAGGCAATTCTCAATGAAGGCAAAAAACAGGGTTTGATTTCTAATATCCAGTATCCATTTGGCAAGAATAAATATGAAATTCCTGAGGAGGAAGGCAGAAAAATGGCTTTAACACTTTCTCAGATAGGAGAAATTATTAGGTACCCATTATCCAGTGAGACAGAAAGAAAATGTCGCGATCTATGGTTCTTTAGTTATCTTACCAATGGAATTAATATAACTGATCTCCTACATCTTAAATATTCCAATATTGAAAACGGATATATTAGGTTTTTAAGGCAGAAGACTATAAATAAAAGCCGCAAAAAGAAAGAAATTGTCGCCGTTTTATTACCGGAGATGAGAGAAATCATCAATAAGTGGGGAAATAAGAATAACAAAACTGAAAATTTCATCTTCCCTTATCTTAATGACGGGATGGGACCCGGGGAGGAAAGAAAAATAATAAAAAATTGCACCAGACTGATTAATAAAAAAATGAGTGCGATTGGGAAAGATCTCGGATATGGCAATATCAGCACCTATACTGCAAGGCATTCATTTGCAACTGTGCTGAAGAGATCTGGTGCCAATATTGCATTTATCTCGGAGTCCCTGGGGCACGCGGATCTAAAGACGACAGAGAATTACCTGGATTCATTTGAAGATGAGACAAGAATTCGGAATGCTTCTGAACTGACTAAATTTTAATACTTCTCAAATGAAGATTACATTTGAATCTTTAAAAGATAATTTTCTTATTCGGTATAATAAATGCCGAGAGAAAGAGAAGCTGATGGATAGAGAAATTGATTGTTATAGTTATGTGCTAAACTCAGATATAGAGGATTATAAGGCATTCCTTAATCCTTATAAGACAGGTTCCTGGCTTGGAATTTTTGAAAAGAAATTTTTTGAATATTCTCAATACATCAGTGACAGGGAAATATTCAATATAAAAAGTGCATATATTTTTTTCATTGTAAACGGGACAGATATTAAAGAGGCTGGCAGATGGTATAAAAGTAATGTTCTTAATGTATTTGGCGATTACCCTAAACAGAAGTATTCAGATGAAGAAATAGAAAGGTTAGGTACCGAGCTAATACTTGAAGTCATTGCTTATTATGAATACCTGAATTGGCTAAAGTCATTTAAAGAATCAGAATTGCAGAATAACGTAATACAAGAAGAATTCAAGCCATATATTCAGTTGATTTTTGAGAGATTTAAGGATTTCTTCGAGAGCGAAACCAGGCAAAGCTGGATGGATAGGTTTTTTAATATGGGGATTAATCCGCGACATATTATTGTCGAAAGGTCGGCAAGGGAAGGTTCAAATAGATTAGTCCTTATTGCTATCCTGGACTCCGTCAGAAGAAACATAAAAACTGATTTTGATTTCGAAACTTTCGTTCTAAGGAGATTCGGACTCACAGCATTCGACAAATCGAAGTCTGTCCATAAAGAGAAGGATACTTTTAATGATATTTCCAAGATATGTGATAATATTTTCAAAGATTTTATTAAAATAAAACAAAAGTAAGCTTACTATCAAAGAATAAGAAATTTTATATCCAACTATATGCCAGATAGTTGGATTTTTTATTTTTATTAAGTTCTTACTCCTACCTTACTGCTATTCCTTAGACATTTAGTGGTAAATAATTCCAAATGATTATGACCACAATCGTTCAGTTAGACATTAATGATCTCAAGCCGTTAATTAAGGATTGTTTCAGAGAATCACTTGAAGAAATCAAGCAGACAACAACTGAGGAGGATAAGCCAGATAAATGTTCAATTTCTGAAGCCTCAGAGATAACGGGATTAAAGAAATCAGCAATTTATCAGATGACTTTTAAAGGGACTATTCCATTTAAAAAGTTTGGAAGGAAGCTTGTTTTCTCACGTGAAGAATTACAAAACTGGCTCGATTCTAAAACTATCAGGAAGATATCTATAAATGAGATAGTCACTAAACAACTACAGGATGAAGCTGATAAGAAGGCTCTCAGATATAAAAAATGAGAAAGCGGGAAAAGTCATATCACCTGATAATTCCTGAAAAACTACTACCTGTTATAATTGAAATTGAAAAGAATCCACCCAGAATATATGGTTTTTCTAAGGATCGCTTATTGTATCTAATATCAGTTATCCTTTCCAATAAGCAGAAGGATCACTCTTGCTCTTATTCAATGCTCAACATGAAATATTTGACTAATGTGGTACCCCTGGCAGGTGAATACATGTATTATCTGAAGTCAATAGGTGTAGTCGAATGGAAGAACCATCTGAAATCAAGAAACTCACGTTTGTATCGAATGACCCTTGATTACAGAGGGGTAACAATCTGGAGAACACTTACTGATCAGAAACTTGCAAGAAGGATCTGTGAAAATGAAAAATCCCTGAAATTCCGAAATAGCAAGAAATATCCGCATTTAAACAAGTTTGTTCACATGATTGAAATAGATTTGGAAAGAGCATTAAAGACAATCCAAGAAACTTATGAACATAATTTAAAAAGTAATATTCAAGAGGTACAAAAAAAGGCTGAAAGTCGTATGACTTTTTCAGTTGGAGAGGTACTGAAGATTCATCATGGACAAATATATATCAGAGTCAATAAAACCAACCTTCGGTATGACACCAATTTTACCAGACTGCCTTCAGAATTAGTAAAACATTTGCATATAAATGGATCATATCTTCAAGAACTGGATATTGCCAATTCTCAGCCCTTTTTTGTAAACGCCCTGTTCAATCCAACTCAGGAAGTCCGTAAAATTGTCGGAGAATCCTTATATATGTACACAAGTTCTCATCAATTAAATGATAAAGAAGATGTTATCCTATATAAGTCTCTGACAAGCCAGGGAAGATTCTATGACTTTCTGGAGGACAAATGCAATAAAGCTGGACTCAGATTCAGGGACCGGCGAGACTTCAAAGACCATGTTTTTTTAGTATTCTTTGGTAAGAACCAAGCTTTTAAGTACTCAAAGTTAGTGCAATTGTTTGAGGAGCTGTTTCCCTCTATCTGGAGATTTTTCACGGTGATTAAGTCACCAAGACACAATAAGCTGGCAATATTATTACAGCGTATCGAATCGTATACTATGCTGGAAAAGGTAGCTCATAAGATCAATAACCAGTTTCCCTCTCTTCCTTTCCTGACTAAACATGATAGCATCCTGATTCCAACCAGAAAGGACATTTTACTATTGAAGGAATTAGAATTAATAATTCTGGAGACTATAAAGGATACAGTCGGATCAGTACCAAAAATAAGAACCAAAAATACAATTTAACACCAAAGTTTATCCAACGGAATTTTAAAATACCACCGAAGCAAAAAATCCAAACCATCACAACCAATCAAAACCACATCCCAATCAACACACCCCATACCATTATGTTCACAATATCGCCGTAACTTGCTGATATTCAGCAGATGGGTCATATCATGTTAAATGCAATTTTTACCATAATATTTTGGCGCAGGACTGCTTACCCCTACCGCGGCTATCATGGCTATAAGGGGACAGATCCATAAACTCCGGATTAAAAAATAAATACCAAACAACTAATAAATGATGTTGATATACAGTCTGTATATTGATATTGTTTATTCATTACCGGTTTAGTTTAAGTCTATCTATATATAGACTTTAAACTATAAACCGGGTTAGAATTCAATATTAAACCGTTTTAAACTGGTAAACCAGCTTGCTAAATAATAAATGGCCCTGATAATTAGTCTATTTAATAGGACTATTTATTCATTATTTGATTTTCGTCTTTGTGACATATGAATGCGGGGATATACCATATATGCGGTAAATAGCATATGCAGTAGGATATTGTTTTTTCCAGTCTTCATCAGTAAACCATGACTGATTAGGTGGTATTTCAAATCCAAGGTTACAGTCAGGCATCTCTACCCAGAGGATATTCTTAATATCTATCCTGACATCATTTTCTTTTCCGCCAAGGTTACTCATAGTATTTAAGTATTGGTTCAGGACAAAAAATAAATACTAAGCTGAATGAATAAACAAATTTGATAAGTAGTCTATTAATTAAATTTAATTATTCAGCCTTAATATGTAATGTATTGATATTCAAAATGAAAAGGTCCGGTGATTATGTGCCTGCACTTAGCCCCGGACCCGAATGGAAGGAAATACCTGAATGATAATGCAAAGGTATTGGTAATTATTTATGTTCATAGCAAAACCCCCGCAGCAAGTGTCTCACAAACTATTTCTTTCTATCCCACTCATTCCTAAGCTATGTTTACATATTATGTGTTATAGTCACTTCGTGCTCCGGCCTCCGGCCCTATAACAGATGATATGTACCAGGGGCTTCGCCAAATAGCCGCTCTGAAATGCCTGTGAGACACTTGCTGCTTTCTTCAGCGCGGAAGCAGATAAGCTGCTTCCACCCAAGGTTAAATACCGGCTAAATTTTGCCCTGATCTCAAAACCTGGTTCAAAAAATTGGTATACAATATCAGGGAGAATAAATACAAGGAGAAAGTAAAGCTTAGAAGGCTGAGATCTAATATTGAAGAACATATCCGGTTCTACTTGTTAAGGGGTGTTATCAAGGTCTACTCAGCGGTATTATGTAAAATCTCTGACAACCCTATTTTGCCGGATTTTGAGTTTAGTATGATAAACCGGTCCGGGGGGTATCCTTCTGTATCACAAAGTGGGACCCTAAAAGAGAAGCATGCTTAATGGAAGCTTCGCGAGCTCACTTCGTTCGCTCGCTCGCAGATGGATATTGTCATATCTTTTTTGGTCGTTGTTCTGTCAGGATTGTGCCAGTCTCTATTTTCCGTCCCTTAGGATACTGTTTAATTCGATTTATTGCGTGCATGGATAACTTAAAAACTATCCATCATGAAAAATAATGCTTTCCAGCTTGGCGCCGATGTCGCTGAGGTCGAACTGATCTACAAATCCAAGGTTCCTCCCTCACAGAGAAGAAGGATCACCTGCAGTAAGGATGCCAGGGATGTGTTCACAGAGAACTGGAATCCTGACACCATAGGTTACTATGAAGAATTCAAGATCCTGCTCATGAACCGTTCAAACGCTGTTTTAGGCATCTTGTCAGTCTCCAAGGGCGGAATATCCGGTACAGTAACAGATGTTCGCATAATCCTTCAGGCAGCCCTTAAATCAAATGCATCAGGACTGCTTGTATGCCATAACCATCCTTCAGGTAACCTTAATCCAAGTGAATCTGACACAAAGATCACTCACAAGCTCAGGGATGCCGGAAATCTGATGGACATACAGCTTCTGGATCATATCATTATAAACGGGGAAGATTATTTTTCTTTCGCCGACAACGGTCTCCTGTGAAGAATAGCCACTTTAATGTGGCTTTCTTTTAAATCCATTTATTGTTCTTAATTGATAATCAAAACTTTATAACTATGAAAACTTACTATTTCCACAACTCGTGTTCTTCTAAAGGCGAGATACAGCTTCGCTATGACGAACTTTGCAAACTTTATGAAGGTCAGGTTGAAATGCTTAAGAGCATTCGCGCAGAGTATTCAAGCCTGATGGCAGAATTGGATCATAAGAAACCTGCTGAGGCAGTGAAGGAAAGAGCCAGTATTTCTGAAACCATTAAGGCTCTCCAGGAAAAAGTAAATTCTGAAGGCTTGCATCTGGAGATCTGTGGCACCTGGCTTTGGGTGACCGGGAAGACATTTCCAGTTAAAGACACGCTGAAAGACCTTGGATTCAGGTTTTCTGCCAACAAGCTTTGCTGGTATTATCGCCAGGATGAACATCGCAGTAGTAACCAGAAGCCGGTGCCATTCGAGCTGATAAAGGAGAAATACGGGAGTAAAGAAATTGCCCTTACGTAACAAAAAAAGGAGGTTTTATGCCTCCTTTTTCTTTTCCGTGGTGCTGATCATCCCAAATCACCCACTGACTTTAAATCAAACTATTCCAATATATTTCTTAATTTTATTGTTTCAGTGAAAGTAAATTTTTTCATATTCTTTTCTTATGGCCCGATCAACAGTACATTACGCAGATAATAAAACAAACAATGCTCTCAAGAAACTTCACAATAAGCTCCGTCCGGCAGGAACTCCTGTCCAGAGGGTTGAATACATTATAGAGTTACTTCTACTACGCATTTTTGAGACCAAGATCAAACAGGATGATGAATTCAAGCCTCTGAGAAAACTATTTACTGCAGATTACCGCTGGAAAAATCCTAAAACTGGGCAGGAAGAATCTAACGAAAATAGATTGTTTTCTTATCTGCCGACAGTTTCAAATGACCTGATCCTTGCTGAACTGAATGATAATTTCTTCCCTTTTTATTCTTCAATTCTTCAGAGTGCCAGACAAGTATTTGCCGGAAATCTTCCTCAGAAGGTCCAGGATCAGCTTGTGTTGATTGAAGAAGTTTTCAGCAATTCAAATTTTACTAATAATGTTAATAGTGGCAACCTTGGCGAAGTTATAAGTGTTGTTGCTAATGATATTGAGGAAGCAAGGTTACTTAAAACTGACTTACTGGGCGATGCTATTGAATCAGCATTAAGCGAGACAGGAGGGACAAAAGACATAGGTTTGTTTCGGACCCCAGACCATGTAAGACAATTCATGACAGCCCTTGTTGAACCGAATTTTGATGATATAGTTTTCGATCCTGCATGTGGTACCGGCGGGTTTTTGTTTGATGCTTTTGAATTTGTGATGCGGCGTGTAGATTCTACTCGAGACTGGCCTGGGGGAAAAAGTCATTCAGAATTGCGTTCATGGTTTGATAAATATTTTAAGGATCACCCGCTTGAATTTCCGAACATTGAACAGACAACTCAATTCTACAGGGCAGGAGTGTCAGGAATTGAGTACCTGGGAATGATCAGGAAGATGGCAGCCATTAATTTCTATATCCGTGGATTAAATCCGGATAATATTCAGCAGGGTGATTCACTTGCAAAGTATGATCCTGTAACAGAAGCAGGAAGCAAAACAGTTGTAATTGCAAATCCTCCTTTTGGAGCTGAACGTGATCAGGAAGCCTATCCGGAGGTCTGGGGAGAATATCCAAAGGAATCAGAAACCACAATTTTATTTGTTAAGCTGATGTTTGATCATCTTCATGAGGGAGGAAGATGTGCGGTAATTGTATCTGAAGGGTTTCATACATGGGATCAGAACAGCGCTAAAGCTCTGCGCAAGATGCTTCTTGATGAAGCTAAACTACAAGCAATTATCTCACTTCCGCAAGGATTGTTTGTAAGTAAAGGAGGTCAGGGACCAAAAACCTCAATTTTACTTTATGAGAAAGGGGGTAAGACTGACTGGGTATGGTTCTACAAAGTAACCAATGATGGTTATACTATCGGAACAAACCGAAAAGAACAAAAGGGTAACCAACTAGTTGAATGTCTTGATCTTTATCATAAATATGTTAAAAACGGGCAACAACCACCTCAATCAAAACATCAATTCTGCATACCGGTTGAATGGATAAAAACTTTGGATCCAAGGATAAAGGAAAGGATTCGGATCGAAACTAGGCAAGATTTAAAAGCTAAAGGCGACATATACAGAAAAAAGAAGACAGAGGATCTTAATAAGAAAATTGCAACAAAGAAGATTACTGAATCGGAAAAGCAGATGGAGTTAGAGCTTTTTGATCAAATGCTTGAGAACAAAATACAGAATGAGATCGCAAAAAGAATCGACAAGGCATTCAACTATTCTTTTAATCTCTCAAATTACAGAAGTACATTAAGTGAAAGCCAGATTTCGGAGTTGAAAGAGGCATTAAAAGAATTAAAAGCTAACGGTACAGAAACATTAGATAACATATACAAGAAGTTGTCTCAAGCGAATCCGGAAGACTCGTTACCTTACATTGCAAAACTTAATCTGGCTAATACTCTTGAGGCTGATATTGGAAGAGAATATATCAGCAAAATGAACTCAGATTTGATAAGTGTTCATCCGGAGCTTATAAAAATAAGAGAGATTCTTAAAAGTGGAGCCAGGTATCCGATGGTCAAATTGAAAGAGTACATTTTTCTAAATGAGAACAAGATCAAACCATCGAAATTTCCAGATATAAATTATAAAGTACTGGGAGTTTCAAATGAAACAGGAATTTTTGTTAATGAAAAACTTAATCCGGAGGAGACTAACCAATCATATTATCTTGTAAAAAAGGACCAGTTCTGTTACAATCCTTACAGAATCAATGTAGGAAGTATAGGTCTAAATAAGTTTGATTATGATAATCAGATAATAAGCGGCGCATATATTGTGTTCGGATGTCATGAAGATCTAAATCCTAAATATCTGGATGCTCTATTTAAAAGTAGAGAATTTTTGGATTATGTAAATGATAAGGCAAATGGGGGGGTAAGAATGAACTTTAAATTTGCGGATATGGAATTATGGGAAATTCCACTCCCATCATCTGAGGAACAATCTTCCATTGTAGAAAAGATCGAAAAACAAAGAATTATCGTAACGGCAGTAGAAAATATTATTGATAATTGGTCTATTGATATTGATTATTATACGAAATCAATGGACCTTACACAAAAATCATTATCTGATTTGATTGTTGAATCTCTTTATGGCACATCCGAGAAATTAGAATACCAAGAAAATGGTTTTAATGTTTTGCGTATTGGAAACATTGGTTTTTGTAATTTCAAACTCGATGATATAAAAAAAGCAAATCTATCGAAGAATGAATTCGAAAAGTATCGCTTAAGAAAAGGAGATTTTCTTATAGTTCGCTCAAATGGTAATCCAAACCTCGTTGGTAAATGTGCAGTATGGGACTCTGACCTTCCTTTTATATACGCTTCCTATTTAATTAGATTCAGGTTCGATATAAATCAAGTTGAACCCAGATATATAATGTATTATCTTATGAGTCCAAAGGGAAGATCATTATTAAATCCTCAAGCCGGGGGTGGAACCTATAATATAAGCTCTACCGATTTTCAAAAAATTCAAATTTCATTCCCAGTCCTCGAATCCCAAAAGAAAATAGTATCTGAAATAGACGCTAAAATGACCCTGATGACAGGATTATTTATAATTAAATCTGAATCAGAAAATTTTATTAGCAAACAAATCTCTGAAGTTTGGGGATTAGAATCTCTAGTTTTAGCTAAGGAAACCAAATTATGAGTAAGAAGATTAATGAAGCAACATCTACCGATCTTAAGGTCATCAAACTACTTGAATCGGTTGGCTGGAAACCGGAAGATACCCTTCTTTATCAGCAGGAATATGCACTTCATCCTGAGCAACAGGTTCAATTCCCTGGTTTCAAGTCTATAAAACCTGATATTGTCCTACAAGATCTTAATGGTGATATCATTGCTGTTGTTGAAAATAAACTTGAGGATGAACGAAAGGCACTGCAAAAGTTACGCATGCTGTACTCTGCAGTGCTGAAACCAAGATTTCTATACGCCTGCAGTTCCGAAAGAATATTATTCTATGATAATTCCTGGAAAGGCCTCGATGCAGGTGAATTCAGGCAGGTGAATTCATTTATGGGACTTGAAGAGATGAAGCTGAAGATTGAACAGCAGAAGAAATTTTCATCTGAAAGAGAGATAAAAATTGATACAACCATTGCAGGTGGTTTTGACCCTGCTGCCGGTAAAGACAGGTATTATCAACTCGATTGTATTAAAGTACTTATTGAGAACTTTAAATCCGGAAAGCAAAAAATGCTCGTACATATGGCGACCGGCCTTGGAAAAACAAGGATGGCTGTCGCATTTGCCAAAGCATTGCTGAGCCATGGCCTGGCAAAAAGGATTTTATTTGTTGTTGATCGAAGGATGCTTGCAAAACAGGCAATAGATAAAGGTTTTGCACTTATCAGCAAGGAGTACCCTTCAAGCTGGATTACTACCTCAAGTTTCCGGACAAGAAAACATGCAAATATCCA
>JAFGOZ010000671.1 GCA_016926235.1 Bacteroidales bacterium
CATGATTATAAATGAAAATCATCCGCTTAAGTCAGAGCTTCGTGGATGTTCCATCTGACCTTAAAAAATAAATTATAAACAGATGAATAAATAGTGTTAGACCACCCCAGTGACATAAATCTTAGATAAGATTTCTCTTCATCCAATAAGACTAAGCCTTTCGAGAAGTTTGATATTATTTATCGAAATCTTCTTGCCATTAATAGATATTATCCCATCATTTTTAAATTCAGATAATAGCCGGATAGCATTTTCTTTTGACATACCTGTAAGCTCGGCAATATCAGATCTGGAAAGGTATTCAAAAATATCTTGAGAAAGAAAGTTATCTGCAGAGAGATAAAGTAATGCATCTGCAAGTCTTCCATGCATTTGTTTTGTGCCCAGACTTGCAAGCTTTTTTATCCATAATTCATTACTCCTCGACTGTTGTATTAATAGTTCTGATGCAAAATTTGGATTAGTCATAGCAATATTTCTAATAAGCTCAGCATCAAAAAAATACAGCTCTATCATGGATACTGCTACAACAGAACTATGATTATATTTTTCACTAAACAAATCAATCAATCCGATAAAATCTCCCGGAGAACAAATCTTCACAATTAAATTCTTCCCATTCGAACCTTCAATGCAAATTTTAGCAAGTCCATCCGTGACAAAAAAAATGGATGATAAATATGTTCCTTGTTTTATTATATTTTCACCCTTACGATATTCCAAAAAAGCCAGATTATCCTGTAACATCGATAACTCCGAAGGTTTCAAAACTTTAAAAGCTTTGTGTTGAAGTTCAGAAACTTTCAGAACGCGATGCTTATAACCTTTTTCTTTTACCATAAATTTTTTAATTCATACTAAGTTAATAATATCTATGAAATTTTACACTTTTCTATTACATTAATAATGCAAAAGACTCCAATCAACATTGAAAATATTGTCAATTTTTTAATAATTTCACAATAGTTCTTTTATTTATAAGGAATTTTGATTAAACTTGTTATAGAATAGACTTTTATATTTTTTTTTACGATAATGAATTCGGGAAAAAGAAAAATACTCATTATTGATGACTCATCCACCAATGTTCTATTGTTACAGGATATTTTGGAAGAATTTGGATATGAAGCCGTAATCAAGTCAGACAGCAAAGAAGCTCTAAAATGTGTACCCAAGGAAATGCCCGACCTTATCTTACTGGATATTATGATGCCAGGGTTAAGTGGTTTGAAATTTCTTGAGAAGATATCGCAGATGGATAAGATTAAAAGTATACCTGTCATTATGGTTACAGCAAAGAATGATAATGAAAGTAAACAAAAAGCGAAGGAGCTTGGTGCAGTTGATTATATTGTTAAGCCTATTAGTGTTGAAGATATTATTGACCGAGTTGATAAAGCTTTATCTAAATCGGGTAAAGCCTAATCTTTCTCTTATTTAATCTCTAAATTTGCCAGCCATGAACTCTTCAAAAACAATTTTTATCCATTTTGCTGAAGGTTTTGAAGAAGTTGAAGCCTTAACACCTGTGGATGTTCTTCGCAGGGCAGGTATGGAAATAAAAATGATTTCTATAACCGGAGTATTGGATGTAAAAGGTGCCCATGGAATCATTGTGCATACAGATGCATTATTTGAAGAAATTGATTACGATACCGGAGATATGATAATTCTGCCTGGAGGTATGCCCGGTTCATCCAACCTGGATAATCATGAAAACCTGAAAGAACAAATAATAAAATATTACGAGCAGGGTAAATATATTGCTGCTATTTGCGCAGCACCCATGGTATTTGGGCACCTTGGTTTATTAAAAGGACGCAGGGCCACCTGTTATCCCGGCTTTGAAGAACACCTGAAAAGAGCCTACGTAACAACGGAAAAAGTAGAAGTATCAGAAAATGTAATTACTGCGAGAGGAATGGGCGTAGCAATAGATTTCTCCCTTAAATTGGTAGAATTATTGTCGGGTAAAGAAAAAGCAAAAGAGCTTGCTGAAAAAATGATAGTATACTAGAATCCACCTTTTAGATACCTCAATCCCTGATTGTCTTCAGGCAGGCATTATTCTATTAATCCATAGTGAGATTTAATAATTTATGTGAATGTGAGTTATATGAACAATCCTAAAGAATTGATTTTTTATAGCTCCTGCCTTCAGGTAAGGATAAAAATTCAAATTCAAAAATTGAAATACTTTACGTTTTGTATATTAATTTACACTACTGTCTAACAAAATTCTTTAAACTTATAAAACACTTTAATTATATGTCGTCCCTGACGGGACTAAATAATTATGGGTCATATTTATGTTACCGGTATTTTGTCCCTAACGGGACAGCTCAGTCAGGGACAAATTATTATTAGACAATGTATTATAAAAATGTTAAATCCCATCAGGGACGAAATATAAATTATCTGTTTATTAATAATCAATTTAGATTACAAAATCTTGAGGATTACTCTATTTTTAGAAATTAATAAATCCTCACGCCTGTAACTCGCATTATATTATGAAAAAGTCTGTAAATCTAATATTGGATTTAGGATAGATTGCCTATTGCGCGAAAAAGAAATTATTCAGTTCATACACATCATCTGTTGAGAGGTTCGATTCAAAATCAAAGAAATTATCAATGGCTTCAAGCACTTCCTCAAACGATATGTAATGGTCACCATCCACATCAACTTTTTTAAATTTATCGGGAATTTCAACGCTTGTAAGCCTTCTATACGTTGCAAATGAATTTATAAACTGCAAATACTCTTCAACTTCACTCCTTTTTACAGCATCAGTAGCTGTTAAAAATGCAGCCATATCCGCGTCGGTAATTTCTACACCATTCTCATCCACAACAGCGCCTTGCCTGCTAAATTCGCGATCAGAATAATTGGGTACCCCGTCATCATCACTATCAAATGGACAACCTGCAGTATCTACAGGTTCATAAGCCGGTGTACCTGGACATTCATCTATCCCATCCCTGATACCATCATTATCCTCATCATCCCAGAATATATAATCCCAGTCAACATCTGCAAAAAGTTTTTGGACCTCAATTTCCTTAGGAGATGAAAACAGGTCAAAGTGCATGGTTACGTAGGTATAACTAAACATATCATTCCTGGGGTCACCTGTGAAATCATATTGGGATTCATCAATTTGGCTGCTTATATTATCCACATTATCTGTGAATGAATAGTGTAAGGATGTGCCCAATCGAAGAACGACTCTGTCACTTAATGTATATTCGATCCCAAAATCAACAGGAACAGCAAAAGAATATTGGGGATATTTTCCAAGGTCATATAAGTCGGCATCACGCAATTCGGTCTCAAACTCATAGTCTCTGGGGACCACAACCCCGATACCGCTACCTTCCGGGATATCTCGTATTGTCCCATCAGACCAGTAATTATAAACTACTTCATTCCCGTTAATAGTTGTTGCCAAATCCCCTTTTGAACTAAACTGAAAATTTTCAACGCCAATAGAAATAAAAGGGGTAAAAAGTTTTATACCATGATAGAAATTTCCAAAACTATAGTGAAGGTTTATTCCAAAATCGGTAATAGTAGTTTCAAAATTCAGGTTCTGTCTCAACTTTTCATATGATTTTTCATCTCCGCTTAACCGGTCGCAATAGAGAAAATACAAATTTGATTTCAGATAGTGCTTCTTGTCAACGAAAAAAGAAACATTTCCTTTGTACGCGAAACTACCTGCAAGAGGGTTCAAAACAGAGTTATTTACATCACCGTAAAAGTTCATCATTCCCACTCCAAAACCTAATACAGGCTTATAAGTAGGATCTTCCACCTCAACATAATCAATCAGGTAATCTTCCCATGGATTGTCCTGAGAAAGTGCACATTGCATAGCAATGAAAAACAACACCGATATTATAAGTAAATGCTTCATACCTATGCTATTATACGCAATACTCACAGCAATAGTTCATTATTCGTACCATTTTTGGTTAGCAACCATTAATGCTTCCTGTACAGTAATTCTTTTACCATTATTATAGGCAGCAACAAATGCATCATCAATTGAAGTTGTATTCCATATTCTCACCCTATAGTCACGTGCATCTTTATAAACCTGGAATGAGCCAACAGAATATTTATACCATCCATCGTGTTCCTCCTTCTTTATATCTTCCTTAATCTTATACTTCCTGAAGTACCTTTTAATATTTATTGATTTATGTCCGGCAGCTATTTGAACACGATAATAAATTCCCTCTTCCGGTTCAAGTAAATAGGACTTATTCCATTTGTTTGTTTTGTTTGTTTTTTCAGGTAAAACCTCCGTTGTCTCAGTTACCTGGTTTTCTGTAACCTGATTTTCAGGTTCTTTGTAAGGTTCTACATTTTTTGTCCCGTTATCTTTCACATCCTTTTGTGGTTCAACAACTTCAGCATATTGGGGGGTATTTCTTAATGATAATAGTATCTCATTCAACTGTGCTTCAGAAATATTCTCAACATCGATATCCCTTTCTACAATATCCATAGTAATGGTATTCTGACCTTCCATGTAGGAAAAGGTACCGTTCAATTTAAGTTTATTTACAGGTTGGCCATTTTGTGGTATTAACTTATATGAGACGACAAAATTCTTTTCTTCCGGAAGGTTCATCCATAAGAACTTAACAACATTTCCTTTCTGGGTAAAAATACCTCCTCCTCTTTTATCCACTACTGCTGTATATCCTGCAGGAATATTTTCTTCAATTTTGGCAAATTTTTCCTTATTCTCCTTATTAACAAACAGTTTAATATAAATTTCATTCCCGGAATCATTTAGTTTTGCTTTCTCCCTTATGCAAACAATCCTGCTATCATCCCCGGCAGGACGTTTGTTGTTATAAAACTGGTATTCATCTATATCAACCTGCAAGCTGGGATCTACATTAGGAGAGGGATTGATAACAATAGTCTGTACAGGTACAGAAACAGATTTACGTTCATTATTCTCAATATATGAAAATGATCCTCCAACTTCAAAATCACCTTTTAATCGCTCCTCAACATATACAGCATAAGTAAGAGTAATCATCCCATCGGCAGGTAATGTTAACCAGATCAGTCTTACTTTATTATCCTTAAATGTAAAATCTGCATTTGCATTTGAAATGGATGAAGCTTTTAATCCATAAGGCAGTTCCTGCTGAAACCTTGAAAAACTTTGCAGGTTACCCTTGTTCAGGGTAATGCTTATATAAAATTCCGTACCGGCAGTAACCTCATCCGGAGCCTGCATACTTATGGATACATCCTCTTTATCAATGGAATGTATAAAGAGTACTCCTAAAATCATAAGGACAGGAAGTACAATTAGTTTTCTCATTGATAATCCTTTTTGCAATTTCATATTGTCGTAAAATTAGCTAAATATGAGCTTAATAACACGTTATTAACATTTGTTATTAACAAATTGTTAAGAATTATTAACACTTTTTTAAACAAAAAATCCTACCAATTGGGACTTAACAAATATTTAGAATAAAAAGAATTAATAATATCCACAGCTTCTTCAGCTGTATCGACAACTTTAAACAGGTCCATATCTTCAGGACTAACATTTTTATTTTCTTCAAGTATTACCTGCTTAACCCAATCAATCAATCCTGACCAAAATTCTTTGCCCACCATTACAATAGGAAATTGTCCGATTTTTTCAGTCTGGATGAGCGTAAGCGCTTCAAATAATTCATCTAAAGTACCAAAACCACCGGGCAATACAATAAAGCCTTGTGAATAACGCATAAACATAGTTTTTCTTACAAAGAAATAATCGAAAGTAATGAGTTTATCCGAATCGATAAATAAATTAGCAGATTGCTCAAAAGGCAATGCTATATTGAGGCCTACAGATCTTCCTCCTCCTCTTTTTGCGCCCATGTTCGCTGCTTCCATTATTCCGGGCCCTCCTCCTGTAATAACCCCATAACCGTGTTGTGTTAGTTGGAAAGCAATATTTTCAGCCAATTTAAAAAATTTTGAATCCGGAGTAGTACGTGCTGAACCAAATATAGAAACACATGGTCCGATGCGGGCTAATTTTTCAAATCCCTCTACAAATTCTGATACAATTTTAAATACCCTCCAGCTATCAATGGTCTTAATCTCATTCCAGTCCTTCATTTTAAAGGCATGTTTTATTTTTTCTTCATTTGTCATAGCTAGTTCTTTTTATTTAAAGTGCAATATTAATTAAAAATTAACTGATATCAGCTTTTCAGTTCCTTTTTTAAAAACTGTCCGGTATAGCTTTTCTTAATCTTTAAAACTTCTTCCGGTGTACCGGCAGCAACCACCAGACCGCCATTTCGTCCACCTTCGGGCCCCAGGTCAATAATGTAGTCGGCAATTTTTATCACATCCATATTGTGCTCAATTACAATTACCGTATTTCCCCTTTCTACCAAACTATTTAAAACGCATAACAGTACCCTTATATCCTCAAAATGCAGGCCGGTTGTGGGTTCATCCAAAATGTAGATAGTTTTGCCAGTATCCTTTTTCATCAGTTCCGCTGCCAATTTAACACGCTGTGACTCACCTCCGGAAAGAGTTGTAGAAGGCTGTCCCAGGGTAATATAACCCAATCCAACTCCTTTTAAAGCTTCCAGCTTTTTATGTAAATACGGAATGTTCCTGAAAAAGTCACATGCCTGATTTATAGTCAGGTTCAATACTTCCGAAATATTTAATCCTTTATACTTTACTTCCAGGGTCTCCCGGTTATAGCGTTTGCCATTACAATCCTTGCAGGTAACATAAACATCGGGTAAAAAATTCATTTCGATAGTTTCAACACCTGCACCTTTGCATGTTTCACATCTGCCTCCTTTTACATTAAAAGAAAACCTGCCCATACCATAGCCCCTGATCTTTGATTCCGGTGTAGCTTCAAAAAGCTTACGGATATCCGCAAATATGTTAGTATATGTAGCCGGGTTTGACCTTGGTGTGCGCCCCAGCGGCGACTGGTCTACTTCAATAACCTTATCGATATTTTCTATACCTTTAATAATTTTGTATGAAAGTGGTTCCTTAAGTGACCTGTAAAAATGCTGGCTTAAAATGGGATGCAATGTCTCATTTATTAAGGTTGACTTGCCACTTCCCGAAACACCCGTTACGCATATAAAAATCCCTAAAGGCAAAGCAACAGTAACATTTTGAAGATTATTACCCTGGGCCCCCTCTATTTTCAAAAACTTGCCATTCCCTTTTCTTCGTGAAAACGGCACTTCTATGATCTTTCTCTGAACCAGATAATCTGCAGTAAGTGTTTGGTTTTGGATTATCTGAGAAGGAGTCCCTTCAGCTACAACCTTTCCTCCCTTTCTGCCTGCAAACGGCCCCATATCCACCACATGATCAGCAGACAGGATCATTTCTTTATCATGCTCAACAACAATCACGGAGTTTCCTGTATCCCTGAGATTTTTTAAGGCTTCTATAAGTTTCAAATTATCACGCTGATGCAAACCGATGCTCGGCTCGTCCAAAATATACAGTACATTTACCAATTTTGACCCGATCTGGGTTGCCAAACGTATACGCTGGCTTTCACCTCCTGACAGACTTCTTGAACTCCTGTTTAATGAAAGATAATCCAACCCGATATCCATAAGAAATCCAATACGGGTATTTAATTCTTTTAAAATCTCTTTTCCAATATACTCTTGCTTTTCACTTAAGTAATTAGGAACTGATTCCATCCACGCTTTAAGCTCACCTATATCCATATTCGCCAGCTCACCTATGTTTTTATCATGAACTTTAAAACACAGGGACTCCTTTTTTAAGCGCATTCCTTTACATTCAGGACAAGGAATATTTTTTATATACTGGTTGCCTTTTTTCGATTTAACAGATCCCTCATCTTCCGTATTTGTGCTATTTATATAATTTATCACACCATCAAAACTCAGAAAATAATTTGAAGTAATACCAAGAGGTGTATTTTGCAGTTTAAAGGACTCGTCGCTACCATAAAGAATTACATTTAGTGCTTCTTCAGGAATGTCTTTTATAGGCGTATTTAATGAAAACTTGTATTTTGAAGCAATAGCCTCCAATTGCCAAAAAACAAGAGCGTTTTTATAAGGCCCCAGTGGCTGGATAGCTCCTTTTTTAATACTTAAAGAAATATCCGGAATTATTTTTCTTATATCGACCTCCCCAATTTTCCCTAATCCATTGCATTTGGGACATGCTCCCTGTGGTGAATTAAAAGAGAAGGTATGGGGTGCAGGTTCGTTATATGATATACCCGAAGTGGGGCACATCAGCTTTTTACTAAAATACTTTACTTTACCTTTTTCTGATTCCATCAACATGATAATGCCTTTCCCCTGTTCCAGGGCAATCTTAAGAGACTCTTTTAGTCTTTTGGTATCCCTGGAAACAACCAGCTTATCTATTCCAATTTCTATATTATGCGTTTTGTACCGGTCCAGGCGCATTTCATGAAGCAACTCAACAATTTTTTCATCAACTCTGGCATACAAATACCCTTTTCTTCTTATTTGTTCAAACAGCTCCTTATAATGTCCTTTTCTCCCCTTAACTACAGGAGCCAACAAATAAATGCGCTTCCCATCAAAGTTTTTTACTATCAGGTTCAGGATCTGATCCTCTGTATATCGCACCATTTCTTCACCCGTTACATATGAATAGGCTATACCTGTTTTAGCATATAACAAACGCAAAAAATCATATATTTCGGTTATTGTTCCAACTGTCGATCGGGGATTTTTACTGGTTGTTTTCTGTTCAATGGATATTACCGGACTCAATCCTGAAATTTTATCAACGTCAGGCCTTTCCATGTTGCCTAAAAACTGCCTCGCATAAGCTGACATTGTTTCAATGTATCTTCGTTGCCCCTCTGCATAAATAGTATCGAAAGCAAGCGAAGACTTTCCGCTTCCGCTCAATCCGGTAATTACTACGAGTTTGTTACGTGGAATCGTTACATCAATGTTTTGTAGATTATGAACACGGGCCCCGAGTACTTCTATTTCTTGCTGTCTTCTTACAGCAGGCAATATTTGTGCGTTTTCAGACAATTCTGTTTACAATGATTAAAGATTAAATGCTCCCCAAATCTGAAGTATCGGATTCTGGCAGGTGTGATTCCATCATCTGATGTATTCTTCCATTCTCTAATGGAATCTTAATTGTATACTTTTCCCCCGGTTCAACTTTTAATGCGCTATTTCTCAACCAGGGATTAAGTTTCTTGATGATCTTATAATTTGTATTGTACACTTTAGCAAATTCTGCAATATTTTCTATTGAAGAATCGATTTCAACTTCATAGGATGGTATCTCATTATACATATCAGTATTGTCAATTTTAAAGCCATAATGAACAGGATTTGTAAGAATGAGTTTGAGAGCAAGAATCCGGTAAACATAACGGGATGTTTCATCATTTAGAAGCAAATCATAATAACTATCCTGCAATTGTTTTTCAAGTTGCTGGTCCAGACCATTTTTGCCCATATTATAAGAAGCCGCTACAAGAGTCCAGTTTTTATATTTTGCATACGATTCCCTGAAATATTTACATGCGGCAATTGTTGATTTCTCAAGATGATATCTTTCATCTACTTCATTACCAATCTCCAGACCATATTCTTTCCCTGTTGCCTCCAAAAATTGCCAAACACCTACTGCATTGGACGGAGAAATCGCATTGGTAAGATCACTCTCAGCCACAGCCAGATATTTAAAATCATTTGGTAAACCTTGTTGTTTAAGTATAGGCTCAATAATTGGAAAATACTTATTTGCCCTTTTAATCAGCAAAATTGTATGAGACTGCCAATATGTGTTAACCAGCAATTCTTTATCCAGCGCTTCCCTTACATCAATATTTTGCAAGGGAACCTCTTCATCTGCAAAAGTTAATGAGTCGGGTAATGCTAACGCATAAATAGAATATCGCTTATGGAAATCATTCTTATATTCAGGCGGAGTATCGCCTGATTTAGTTGATTTAAAGAAACTAAATGCAATTAGTGATATACATATAAGTATGAATATTATTACCACATCCGTAATCTTCTGTGCCTTCTTTCCCATTTTCCTCAAAATAAAATATTGATATTCCCCAAATTTCGCCAGCCTATGCTTTATGGCGTTTACTATACTTTTTTATCTTAAAATATTCCAAACTAGATGATTGGAACATTCATTTAGCAATTTTACGAAATAATAAGCATATAGTTCAATACGTTCGTGGACAAAAAAACTATAATTGTCAAAATCTTAACACTGCAAATTTACTATATTACAACATAAAAATGATAGATAAAGGATTTATCTATCAACATAATGTAACTTTCATAATCTATATCATCTATGGTCCGTATGCCGAAAATAACCATTTGACCTTAAATCCGGCATATCCCAATCGCTAGAAGCTATATGTCAACCCTGTAAACATTCCAACAGAATAGGGATGAAAGCTTGCCTCATTGCGTACATCGTTATAAAATGAGTTAAGATAGTATTTAAAGGTAGGTTCTACAGATAAAGTAAGGGAATTGGTTACAGGATAAGCAATCCCTAATCCAACTACTGAGCTATAATTAAACTTGGATATACCAGAAGTTTCTCCAAACCATTCTTTTTGACCATCAATCATTAAATAAATAGGTCTGCCAACAAGAACGTGTGAACTAACACCTCCTAACAAGTTAAAGTCAATCTTTCTGTCTATAATCTTATATTTAGCAATAAGAGGTACTTCAACATACTCAAAGTATTGCAATATATCCACATTTTCACCTTCGCCATAAAAGGAAACATCTGAGTTTACAAAGGATGCATAATTTCTTTCCTGATTTGAACCAATTGCTACATTTGCATTCGATGGCTGAATATCTCCTGTTGAAGAGTTAACATATAGTTCATTTTGCTGACTTCCGGGTGCAGTATATGTCACATCTGAATATTCATCACTCACAATTGTGCTTGCATCACTTCCACTTTTAGTGATCATTGTATTTCCTTTATTGGAATGTCCAATCTTCGAATAGTAGATACCTGACTGAATAGAAAATCTTTTATCTGTTTTATAACTAACTTCAACACCCCCTGCATACGCCATCACTCCTGACTGGTATTCATTAAAACTGTTTTCCAGGGCAAGGTTTTCAGTTTCAATATTTCGATATGAGTAAAGAGGTGCCATCTGTCCTCCAACTTCCCATTTATCTATTTTATTCTTTGTTTGATCCTGTTTATAATCCGCTATAAATAAGTCCTGATAGTGAACTTCTTCCGTGCTAATATTTGCCAGTTCATTTCCATCCCATGAGTTAAGAGTTTCTATTTCAATAGATTCTTGTTCTTCCATTAACAACTCATTCTCTGCTAATGTGCCCTCTTCTGTTTCTTTTATTGTTCCGTTTAATATGGCCACTGGTTCCTCAACTTTTTCCGAATTTGAAATTATATCTTCATCTTGAAGAGTACCTATATCATTTTTACGTGTTGAAACAGAATTCACCTTATTAACTACAAGTTGCGCGTGTTGTGGATCACGCTTTGATACTACCCTGTTTCCCTCATTTAATACCAATATCGGATCAACTACCTGATTATGAGAAATTTCTGATTCCTGTATCAATGTTGTATTCTCATTTTCTATTTGTGCAGTGACCGGAGTAATTTCTTCGCTATTGATACTATGGCCCATTTTTTCTGAAATGAAAAATCCAAGAGCAAATGAGGCTGCAATAGAAGCGGCAACAGCAACATTCCAAAAAATTTTCCTATTCTTTTTCTTATTCAAAGTACCCATCTCCTCATCGATGCGGCTCCAGAGAGCAGTAGGCGGATTTATTTCAAAATCATGCATCCGGTTTTGAAACAGTTCATCGATATTTTTTCTATCCAAGGTCATTTTATCCAAATTTTACTGTAGTTTTACTATACTCCTTCAGTCTTTCCTGAAGTATTATCCTGGCTCTTGAAAGATTTGATTTTGATGTTCCTTCGCTTATGTTTAGCATTTGACTGATCTCTTGATGAGAATACCCCTCAACAGCATAAAGGTTAAATACCATTCTATATTTAGGTGAAAGCTCCTGTATCATCTTTAGAAGCTCCTCCTGACTTAGATTAGACTCCAGATCATCATAATCCAATTTATCTTTATACACTGTAATATCCTCTACAGGATACATATAGTTCGTTTTTCTAAATCGTTCTAATGCTACATTTATCATTATTCTCCTTATCCAACCTTCAAAAGACCCTCTGTTATCAAACTTCCCCAAATTCGTAAATACCTTAATAAAACCCTCCTGCAAAATATCCTGTGCTTCATCCCTGTCTTTAGTATACCGTAAACAAATACCGTACATTTTTGCAGAAAACAGTTTATATAGTGTTTCCTGGTACTCACGCTTGCCGGCAAGGCAGCCCTTTACTATTTTGGCAAAATTATCTTTCAAGCCTAATTGGTTTATAGTCAGTAAAGTTATAACAAAACTGACTGAATACAAAGCATTTGCCAAAATAAGAACCCCATCGATAATATGTTATTCGGCTCTCTTCCATTAGGTTTTTACTCTTCAGTCCGGGTTTGGTATACGATTATTAGATGCACCTGTTTAATAAAAGGTTGCGTTTAATGAAAATTTTTTGCATACTATAAAATAAATTGATTTTTAATGAGTTTATAGAATTATAGTTGTCATATTAGAGAAATAAATTTTTCTAACAACGCAACCATTTAATATTTGAAAACATCTCAATAATATAAACGTTAAAATTTAAGCTCTATGCGATCACTTATTATTATTTTATCAATTGTATTTTTCCCTGTTTCATTGATCTTAGCATTTATAGACTATCTGTCTTGTTATGTTTTTGAGGCATAAAAAAATGTAAGTATATGAAAAATTACAATATTGCCTTAACTTTCTTTGTCCTTTTCATATCAACCATTTTCTCCGGGTGTGAGAAACAACCAAATGATAATCCTGAGGAGAAACAAACATCCACTTTGGATTTAACCAAAACGGAACTTACCCTGTTAGAAAGTAATAATGAATTTGGATTAACACTTTTTCAAACATTATTTAATGAAACCAGCAAAGAAAAAAACATTTTCATTTCACCCTTAAGCGTTGCTTACGCCCTTGCCATGACCTATAACGGAGCAAACGGAAGCACAAAGGAAGCCATGGAAAACACCCTGAAATTAGCAGGTCTGACAACAGAAGAAATAAATTCTTCTTTTAAAAACTTAATGCATATACTTCTAAATTTAGATAAGGATGTGCTTTTTGACATCGCTAACTCTATATGGTACAGAGATTGCTTTTATGTTGAACCTGACTTTATTTCGGTTAATGAAGAATACTATAATGCTGAAGTATCGGCTTTGGACTTTAGTTCTCCAGATGCTGTAACCACAATCAATAAATGGGTAGCTAATAAAACGCATGATAAAATAACAGAAATAATTAATAGCATACCTCCTGATGTGGTTATGTACCTGATAAACGCTATCTACTTTAAAGGCACATGGACCTATGAATTTGATGAAACTCAAACCATTGAAAGGAATTTTTATTCAGAAGAAGAACCATATGCAACCTGCTCCACAATGGTGCAACAAAGCAATTTTTATTATACCGAAAATGATTTGTTTGAGGCTGCTGAATTACCATATGGTAATGAAGATTTTGCAATGGTTATTCTATTGCCCAAATCCCCAAACAGGGTCAAAGATATTGTAGATGCCGCAAATAATGAATCATGGAATGCATGGATGGATGGATTTGACGAAAAAATTGAGTTAAAAGTCTATTTACCCAAAATACTCCTTAAGTATGATACATTACTTAATGGTCCTCTCTCCGATATGGGCATGGGGGTTGCCTTTAGTCCATCAGCTGATTTTACAAATATAAATCACGAAGGCAATTTGTATATATCAAGAGTGATACATAAAAGCTTTTTAGAAGTAAATGAAGAGGGTACCGAGGCAGCTGCTGTTACAGCTGTTGAAGTAGGATATACAAGTATCGGTGATGATACTCCCAGTTATAAACTTTTTAATGTTGATAGACCATTCGTACTAGCCATAAGGGAACGATCGACTAATACTATATTATTTATTGGCAGTATATACACTCCTGTTGAATAATAATAATTATGATAAACCATGCGCAAGTTATTTACATATGGTATTATAATTTCTCTTTGCCTGGCTTTCTATAATTGTGATAAGGAAGACAAGAACGATAAAGAAAAAATCACACTAACAGCTAACGGCACAATTATAGATCTTACTGACTTAGATGGTTGCGGTTATGTCATTCAACTGGATGACGGTACATACCTTGAGCCAAAAAATCTTGATACATGTTCCAGCATTATTAAAAACAACCAACGGGTGTATTTTTCTTATGAGATCATACCTAAAGCTGAATCCACTTGTATGATTGGGGAGGTGGTTAATATAGTATATATTGAAGAAATAAGTTGCCAATCACTATTACTTTGGGATGATCCTGGTGGATTTGCATATCCGGATCAGTTCCCTCATGATGATTTTTATTTAGATACAACATACATAATCGGCGATTGCTTGTTTTTTGTTGTTGGGTACTCAGGAGGATGTAAAACACATGAATTTACATTGGGCAGAATTGCAGTAAGCAGCTTATATAATGATTTTGCACTTACCCATGATTCAAACGGAGATGCATGTGAGGCTTATATAATGGATACAATATCTTTTGATCTGACACCTCTGCAAATAACAAACCAAAACGAAATTGAAATTAATATCTCAACCTACACAAACAAACTTAATCATTATTATACGATGAAATATAATTACTAAGCTATCTCCATTTTTCAGGGTTTTTATGGGGATATATAATGCAGGTTGCCAGCCCAACCCCCCAGGCAACCTGTATTTTTCATAAAAACTTCATCATTCTGCATTCGGTGTTTGATAATCAATATTAAATTGAAAATAAAATAAAGAATAATGAACACCGAATATTTGTCACGCAATTATAAAATATTAATAGCTCATTGAAACGTCCGGACAAGGTAATGCACGCATACGCTTTCTGGTCTTAATTTTCGTATTACTCATTTTATATATGATTGAAATCTCATGGGCACCCCCTGTTGTAGTTATAAGCCTTGAAATTGTAAAGTCGTAACTATATCCAACAGTAAAGTAATTAAACCTATACCCCGCCAGGAAAGTCAAAGCATCGTGAATTATAGTTTCCTGAAACACAGGTAATCCCCTATACCACAATCCAAACATCATAGGAAATTCAATAAGGTAAAGACCCAAATCCAACTGGTGCATCCTGTCTTGTGTTTTATAGAGATAAGCAAATGACACACTTTCTTCTTTCTTACGGTTGATGAGTCTGTTTTTTATATTGAATTTTGCCCCACCATAGGTTGATATTTCAAACGGGATATATTTTGGATCTGCAGCCAACACGTTGCTTAGCTTCATTAAATGATCGGCAGTAACACCCATCCAGTAATTATCAAAATAACTAACCAAAGAAAGTGTAAAATCAACATTCGATGTATTTTCAGTAGGATACTCTGAAGTAAGGGATCCAAATTCGCCGTTATAAAACTGATCGGAATAGGTAAGATTACCCTGATTCACACCTTTAAGATAATAGGCTGCCTGTATGCCAGGAATAAAATGCAATCTGTCGGTTGCTGCTATATCATAGGCATATTGAGCCCCAAACATATTTGAAACCAATAAATCTCCTGCATTATCCCTGACATAAATAAATCCCAAACCACTATTATACTTCTGTAAATAATGGTCTGCAGATACTGAACTGGTTATAAAAGCACCCGGCAATTTTGGCCACTGGTCCCTGAAATTCAGCACAAACCTTGTATCACCCCCCATACCTGAAAATGATGGTCCAAGATACAATGGAGCCGAATAAAACTGCGAAAAATGGGGATCCTGAGCATTTACCAACGCTACTATTATCAAACCTGATATTATCATTATCCTTTTCATGGTCTTCGTTTTTAATCTTAGCAATTTTATCTCATGAGCAGGAATGTACCTGCATTCGTAAATGGTCTTCCACTGTCGAATTTACCAGTGATCTTCCAAACATACACCCCTTTTTCAAGAAGTTTGCCTTTATAGTAGCCATCCCATCCAATTTCTACATCATTACTTTCAAAAAGTAATATACCCCACCTTGAATAAATCTCCATATGATATTCTTCGACTCCCTGTATATGCGGGTGAAATACATCATTTGAGCCATCGTAGTCATCATATCTGCCATCGCCTGGCCCTTCATCACTTGGTGAGAATGCTGTCGGGAATACTACATAGCCATCCTCCAGCACTTTAATGGTTTTTAAGATAGAATCCGTACAATTGTTCGTATTTGATGCCCATAATATTACATTATACTCTCCCGGCACTTCGTAACGATAGGTTGGACTGGGAACATCCGTAGAATCACCATTTCCGAAGTCCCATCTATAAGAAGTTGAATTCTCCGAATAATTGTAGCATCGCATATTCTGCATCACATAAACACTATCCGGTGAGTAATCAAAATCTGCAACTGGCGCCTGATAAACAATTATGAATGTATCCTTGGTTGCATCCATACCATCCGGACCGTAAGCAGTAAGCAATACTCTATATCTTCCCGGGGTTGTATATGTATGATTATCTGGATTTGTATTTATTGAAGAAGTTCCGTCACCAAAATCCCAGAAGTATGTAGTACCATTTTGAGTACTATTTGTGAAATTCACTTCAAGATCCGGACAACCTTCTGCCTGGTTAACCTCAAAGTTAGCAATTGGTACAGGCTTATAAATAATTACAACCTCGTCCCAGGCAGGACATATACCATTTGTAATCGTCCACCTAAAGCGGTTTTCATTATATCCCAAACCTCTGACAGTTGTACTGAAATCAGCGCTGTCATCAAATGTTCCGGCGCCTGCCACAAGACTCCAGGCACCGGAACCACTGATAGGATTATTTCCTTTCAGTTCAGTATAATTTGTATACACTGTTTGAGGTTCACCAGCATCTACACTGGCCATATTGTAGGTAACAATCACTTCATCCTGCGTGGAACAAATTCCACTATAGGTTGTCCATCGAAAAGTATTAGGCCCAAATCCTAAATCGGATACATTGGTTGTGAAATTGAAAGTGTCTTGTATAATACCGTATCCACTTACCAATGACCAATATCCTTCACCAACTACGGGACTGTTTGCCCGCAGGTCGTATGAATTCTGACAAACTTCTATATCCATACCCGCATCAGCAGGTGAAGGAGAGTTATTTGTTATTGTAATTTTATCTGTGGAAATACAGTTTTGATTTGTTATAGTCCAGGAGAACACATTGGTGCCTAGTCCTAATCCCGTAACACTTGTAGAAAAATCTGAATTGTCTTCAATAACCCCATTGCCACTAATCAAAGCCCATAAGCCTGTTCCATAAACAGCCTGATTAGCATTTAACGGGGCATAATCGACACAAATGGTTTGGTCGGCGCTGGTAGTAGCAACCGTAGGATTATTATTGGTAATCTCTACCGTATCCTGATCATAACAAGTACTGGTATTCACTCTCCACACAAAAATATTTGTACCTTTGCCAATACTTCTTGCTTTTGTATTAAATAGATTAGGATTATCAAAAGTAGCTGATCCCTGCATTACAGACCATTGCCCGGTACCCAGTTCAGGTTGAACTGCATACAATTGAGCAGTGTCGGAACAATTTGCCTGATCCAGACCAGCATAAACATTTACAGGCTGGTTGTTATAAATAATCACTTCATCAGTTGAAGTACATACGCCATTTGTAACTGTCCATCTAAAAGTATTTGCTCCCAAACCAAGATTTGATATTGGGGACCTGTAATCCAACGAATCATTAATGATACCAGAACCACTTATTTTTGACCATGCTCCCGTACCAACGGTTACCGGATTTGCATTAAAGGAAGTCTGGCTTGTACATAAATACTGGTCCTCTCCTGCAAAAGACATGCTTGGCATATTATTGACAATGGATACCTCATCATACGAAACACAATTATTCTTTGATATCGTCCATCTAAATACATTCGTGCCCCTGTCCAAATTAATAACTTCAGAATTTGGTTTAGCAGGATTTAAAATAGTACCTCCACTGGCCCCACCTATTATTGTCCATATGCCACTATTTTCCCCGGGATTGTTACCTTCCAGGAATGTCCTGTTATTACATACTTCCTGGTCATATCCTGCTATTGCCTCAACAAAATCATAACTAATTGTAACCTCATCAAATGATGTACACCCATTATAGTCAATCAACCATTTGAAAATATTTGTGCCGGGCCCTAAATTCCTAACCCTTGAGTTTGGATCAGTCATATCAGCAAAATCACCGCTTCCACTGACAATCGACCATATACCCGTTCCCACAATAGGCTGACTTGCAGTCATTAGTACAGAATCAATACATAATGACTGATTAGCCCCTGCGTTTGCAGTAGTAGGTCTGTTACTGGTAATGACTACAGTATCTACTGATGTACAATAACTATTTCGAATTGTCCAAAGCAGGTAATTGTCATCTGTAGCAAAACCACTGGCATAATTACCATTGAAATTTGCCGCACCAGACAAGACGCTCCACTGACCTGTGCCAATGGCAGGAGTATTAGGTTGAAGCAATATTGTATCTTTACAAGTGTTTACATCCTGACCGGCATAAGCAGTTGTTGGAGTACTATTAGTAATAGTGACTTCAGATGAAGATGTACATCCTCCCTTACTAATTGTCCACTCAAACCGATTATCTCCATAAGTCAATCCGGTAACTAAAGTATTATAAACGTTATCATCTGCAAACGTACCTGCCCCTGCAGTTACTTTCCACGTTCCTACTCCATCAAGGGGCTGATTCCCATTCAGCACAATCGAATCAGCACAGATTTCCTGGTCAGAACCTGCATTGGATGAAATAGGTGAATTATTGATGATCTTCACAGAATCATACGTATAGCCATTCAAATTCACACCCCATATCAAAACGTTTTCACCCCTTGCCAAATTATACACTAGAGTAGTTGGATCAGTATTATCTTCAAATGTTGCAGAGCCTCTCAGTACAGTCCACTTTCCAATTCCCGGGAACGGATCGCTTCCATTCAACCTTGTTGAACTTGAGCAAATAATCTGGTTAGAACCAGCATCAGTAGTATCTGCAGTATTATTTGTAACATTGACCGTATCAGAGGTAGAACATCCGGTAGCTGCATTTGTAATGGTCCATTTAAATGTATTTTTCCCAACCATAAGACCGGTAATCCCTGTATTATATAAATACCTGTCAGCAAAAGTTGCTGCTCCGTTAAGCAATGACCATTCACCAGTACCAATGGTTGGATCATTTGCATTCAGGAAAGTATTATCAGCAAGAATTAACTGGTCAGGTCCGGCATCAGCATCACTCGGTAATCCATTAATAATTTGAACTGTATCCCAGCTTAAACATCCATTGTATTGAACAGACCAACGGAAAACGTTTCGTCCTTTTGATAATCCAGTAACAATTGAATTTGGATCATTCTGGCTTATATTTACACCTGAACCCGTTACTATAGACCATTCACCTTTACCGTATGCTGGAGGTGTAGCATCAAAGTAATATATGTGACTACAAATGCTTTGATGCTCCCCGGCTTCCATAACCTGTTGATTATTCGAAATAGTTACTGTATCAAATGCAGAACAGCCATTGCCCGATACTGTCCATTGAAATACGTTATCACCCTGGTTTATTGAATTAATAGCTGTATTATATAATGTATCATCATCAATATTGGCAAATCCTCTTACTATTGTCCATACTCCTGAAAATCCTGAAGATAAGCTATTTGCATTAAGTGTGGTAGATGTGCCGCATAGATTTACATTTTCACCTGCATAAACATATGGAACAGGATTAACAGTAAGTGTTTTAACCGGAGATTCCGCACCATTTCCACATCCGTTCACTCCTTGTACTCTTATTGTACCTCCTAAGATGGAGTTCCCAATATCAACTATTATCTGATTTGTTCCCTGGCCGCTTACTATTGTAATACCAGGAGTAACAGTCCAAACATGAGATGCATTTGGTATATATGCCACGGAGAAGATTAGTCCCTCAGCACCCTGACATACCGTATCAGGACCGAAGATTGTACCAGCATCATCCGGATATGGATTTACAGTAAGGGTTGCAGAACGTGTATCTGAATTACATGATCCTCCAATATTTACCTGGTATGGGCCATCATCAGTAAGAAGTGCATTATTAACATATAATATGGGCGCATCCACGCCTGTAATATGGCCCGGATCTTCAACCAGCGGCACCCCTCCTTTTGTCCACTGATAAGATACCGAATCTTCATTATCCACATTCACCCGGAATGAAGTATACCCATTTTCACAAATTTCATCATCAACCGGGTTGGTTGTAATGTTTAATAATTCATTCACCTCCAGGAATGCACCATCTGTGCCTTTCGAAGGAAGACAGGTACCGCTTAACAGGCAAGAATAGACACCTCTGTTATTTACAGTCACCGCATTTATATATAATTCATTTGTAGATGATCCGATATAATTTGCAGTATCCCGGAGAGGTAAACCACCCTTCATCCACTGATAGCTAGAGGCGCCCGTTCCATTAACTTCGAACCGGACAGTTGCAGTTCCTTCACAAACTGTATCACCAACCGGAGGTAAAGTAATAACTACAGGTTCCGCAACAGTAAGTCTTTTGGTATTGCTTATAGCCTGGTTTACGCATTTCCCTGTGCCTGTGACGATACAGAAATAATCACCGGCATCAGTTAACGAAATATTCGTTAAGGTCAATCGATTTGTTGTGGCTCCGGAAATATTACCACCGTCAGCAAGAGGATTGCTTATGTTACCTTTATACCACTGGAAGCTTAAGCTTGATCCTTGTGTATTCACAAGGAAATCAACAGACGCACCCACACACTGGTTTCCTCCTCCAAACACCGTATCTATAATATCTGTAGAAACATCAACAAGTAATTCCGCAGTAAATGATGATTGCGGTGAATTGTCGCAGAAACCCTGAACTTCGCACCAATAACTGCCTGCATCTGTGGTGGAGGCATCCAATATATTCAATAAAGGACTAGTGGCACCAACAATATTTGTATTATTAGACAAAATATTTCCATCCTTGTACCACTGATATATAAGATCGGTATGGTTTGTACTGATACTGAAGTTTGCCGGTTGATGTTCACAAATAGTATCTGAAACAGGAGGAGCCGTATATAATGTTATCTTACTTACATGTAAAATCGCAGGTATACTTCTTACAGCAGAAGTGTCACATTCGCCACGAACTTCACATACATAAGAACCTGAATCGGCTTGAACCACATTATTGACAAGAAGTATACTATCGGTCGCTCCTACAATATGTACACCATCCGAAACCAATGGCACATTATTCTTTGTCCACTGATAAGTAAGATTTGTGCCATCCACATCATCAAACCTGAATGTAGCATCTTCTCCCTCACATAAATGATCAATAGATGGTTGTGTATTCGGCACAATAGTTTGATTAACTGTTAAGTATGCCATTTTACTTTGTTGTACTGCGCCACAAGGTCCGGTTACTTCACACCAGTAACTTCCTGCATCAGCAGGTACAAGGTTGTTTATCGTTAGCTGTGCAGAGGTAGCGCCTTGGATTCTTCCTCCGGATGTAAGCGGAGTAAGGTTTTTATACCACTGGTAAGTGATCAGGGCAGCAGGACCAGCAGTTATAGTAAATAAGGCCTGGTCGCCTTCACATAATGTATCACTTTTTGGATCCTGGGAAATAAATGTATTGCCATTTACGGTGAGTTCTGCATTATTTGATACGAGAACCGGATCGCATGTGCTGGTAATTCTGCACTCGTAGGTACCAGCATCCGCTGAGACTACATTATTTATTTCAAGGAAATTAGTATCGGCACCTATAATATGGATTCCATCGCTGACCAGGGCTACACCATTGTGATACCATTGATATACCAATGTATCCGTGCTTTCTTCAAGACGTATTAAAAAGTATGCATTGCTTCCTTCGCAAACCATATCAGCATCCGGCTGATCGATAATCTTCGGATCGAGCATAACAGTGATCTGAGCGCTTGTACTTGTGTTGCTACAATTATTATAAACTATACATTGGTAATATCCCCCGTATCCTTCAGGTGTGTTTAGAATGGTAAGATCATTCGTAGAAGTACCACTGTAACTGCCTGTATCGGAAATCTGAAATCCTTTCCATGTCCATCTGTAATTGAGCGAATCACCTGTTGCTCCGACAGATAATAGTTTGGTTATACCCTCACATACCGTATCACTGGTAATACCTGAAGTAATGACGGGAGTTTCGGTAACCTTCAAATCAGCGATGAAACTAGGTAATGAGTCTGTGCCACAGGCACCATCAACCACTACATAGTAACCACCTTCATCTGCTTTAAGGGCCGAATCAATGTCCAAATAATCATTCGTAAACCCTGCAATGGGCGTAGCAATACCCTGTTTAAACCAGGTATATGTTAACAGGTATCCTTCTGCCTCAACATCAAATCTTACATTATTTCCTTCGCAAACACTTGCATCTGCAGGATGCCTTGTTATGTTCGTGTTAGCATTAACTACCAATGTAGCAGGTTTTGACCTTTCTACCGTATCGTCTATCATGCATGAGTATTGTCCGGCATCTGATAGCACAACCGGATTGATACTTAAAATATTCGAAGTAACTCCTGCAATTCTTCCGTTATTACTTAAGGGTGTAGTTCCCTTATACCACTGGAATGTATGTGAAGATGGATTATCAAGGGCAGCCGTAAATGTTACGGATTCGTCTTCACATCTTGTTTTGCTGGTTGGCTGGGTAATGATCAGGGAAGAATCAATGATATATAAATGAGCTGTAAAGCTTGTTCTTACAGCCAGATCCAAGTCACACCACCCACTTACAACACAATGATAATCTCCTTCATCCGCAGCAGAAACACCTGTTAATACAATATGATCTGTTAGTGCATCAGAAATAACTCCGCCATCAACCAGGGCAACACCATCCTTATACCACTGATAAGTAAGGCTATCACCGCTTGCTCCTACAATAAATTCCGCATCTCCGCCAACTGCAGCATATGCATCTATGGGTTGACTTGTAATAGCCGTGGTATCAATCAGCTGAAGCTTTGAAAATCTGGATATCTTTGTGTGACAGCCGGATAACCTGCAATAATAGGTCTCTTCATCTGATGCTGCCAGGTCATTTATTGTTAAAGAGTTCGATTGAGCTCCTGAAATCTTTCCTGCAAGGTTTGCCACAGCAAGACCCGGCATTTTGTACCATTGATAAACAACCGAATCGTTAAAAGTACCCAATACCTGTAAGGTAACATTATCCCCTTTACATTCAGTATAATCTGGTGGTTCAGAGGTTATCACAATGCTGTCCAGTACGGTTACCATTGCAGTATTTCCGGTAAGTGTATCTCCCACTCCATTACACATATAATAGGCATCACATCTGTATAGGCCTGCATCAACCATCGCCAGAGAATCAATAATCAGGTCTATATTTGTCTCACCAGGCAAAGCAATTCCATTATGATACCACTGATAAGTAACCCCTGTTACTGTTGAAGTTGCAACTGATAAACCAGCACCAAATCCGGCACACTGGGTTATATCAGAAGGATTCAATGTAAATGTAGGTGTGGTTTGTACAGACAACAAAGCAGCGTCCTGTCTGCTGCCACAGGAGTTAGTTACAGTAACGGAATATAATCCTGCATATGTAGCATCTACCGTAAACAAAGTGAGTAAATCATCATTTGCTCCTAAAATACCTGCACCATCGACTAATGGAGTACCACCTTTGCTCCACTGATACTGAGGATTTGTACCGCTCACCAGTATCTGAAATCCAATATCCTGTCCTGTGCACGCATTTTTGCTTGTCAATGAATTTAACAGGCTGATGGCTGAATCAACCACAACAACTGCATTATTGCTAATTCTAGCCGTTGGTGAACATGTTCCTGTAATTAAGCAGCGATATACACCTGAGTCAGCAGTATAAGCCGGAGCTATTGTATAATCTGCGGCGTTGGCACCTGCAATATTTACGCCATTTTTCTGCCATTGGTAAACCGGATTTGCACCCGCTGCAACAGATACCCTCAAATACACAGTATCCCCTGAACATACGGAATGATCCAATGGCTGATCTCCTATAGTAATGGGTTCAGACACAGTTAAACTTCTTGTCTCACTAGTAATTGTATCACAACTGTTCATTACACGGCAATAGTAATTGCCTGCATCGGTTGCCTGCAGAACATCAAATGTTAAATATCCTGATGCATCAACAGTTATTCTGGCATCAGGGACCACAGGACCCGTTATAGTATTCACCCATTGGAATGTTGCATTTACCGAATCAGGTACTGTAATGCTAAAGGTTGCAGAACCTCCCAGGCAGGCAGTTTGGTTTGTTGGTTCATCTGCAATAATTGGCCGGTAATTAACAGTTAATGTTGCCGGTTGAGAGGCAAAACTATCACATGCATTCATAACCACGCAGTAATAGGTTCCGGCATCCGAATAATCAACTGTATCAATCTGTAATGTATTATTTGTATCACCAGGCATAAGCACACCATCCTTATACCACTGCTTCGAGATCCCCACACCAGGGGCAAGTATCATAAAACTAATATTGTCGTTCTCACATGCAGTTTTATTTTGTGGTTGTTTGGTTATTGTAATACCTTCATTTACCTTAAGTAATGAACTGCCACTAATCATAGTATCTCCACAGGCATCCCAAACCATGCAGGCATAAAATGCGCCATCACTGGAGGATGTAACCGGATCAAGCAATAACTCAAAATCATCAGAATTGCTAACATTTCCAGTGTCCTGTAAAGGACTTCCATTTTCAAGCCATTGGTATGAAATGGCGGATGAAGGATTAGTTATAACCCTGAATAACACCTGTTCTCCTTCACAAGCGGTTTTATTTGCCAAAGGTGATGCAGTAATTGAAAGAGCATTCCTTACTGACAACAAAGCATTTATACTTGTATCATTTTCACAATCACCATATACCACACAAAAGTATGCTCCTGAATCTGCTGTGGTTGCGTTTACAATATACAGGTAATATTGATCTTCACCTGCTATTGGCGCCCCATCTTTAAACCATTGATAACCAGTAGCATTTGGATCCTCCGAAACCTCGAATAAATGTCCTTCTCCACTGCATATGTCTGCACCCGTTGGTTGTGCGGTTACAGCAACAGGACTGTTTACAAACAAAAATGCATTATCAGATACGGAGTTACAAGGACCTGTAGCAACACATGAATATGAGCCCTGGTAATTATCACCGGGAACATTATTTAATGTAAGTGTGGCCTGGTTTGAATTGCTCACGGAACCCGTATCGAGTAAATTTGAACCGTTAAACCTCCACTGGTAACTTATTGGAACTCCAAGCACAGGTGTTACAGCCAATGTTAGTGAAATATTATCACCTTCACAAATAGTCTGGTCTGTTGGTCCTGAAACAAGGGAAATCATCCTGTTTAACGTAAATACAGCTGTATTACTTACCGCTGAATCTCCACATGCGTTTTTGACAATGCAGCGATAAGCACCCGAATCTGCAGAAGTAACTAAAGTTAAGGTAAGAGTAGTGGTTGTTGCCCCCGGTATATTTACCCCCTCTTTCTGCCATTGGTATGTAACTCCGGCTCCTCCGTTTGCAATTGCAGTGAAATTAACGTTTGAGCCCTCACATGCGCTTTTTGAAACGGGTTGCTTTACAATCGTAATATTTGTGTCCACAACTAATGTCGCAGTAGTGCTCATAATTGTATCACACAATCCGATAATGAGGCACTTATAAGTTCCCATGTCGGCAGTCGTAAGGTTGAACAACCATAAATTGTGGTCATTACTGCCGCTAATATTGCCTCCGTCAGATAGTAATAAAGTATCATCCTTAATCCATTGATAGGTTGTATTCAAAGAATCTCCTATAGTGGTGACAATAAAGTTCACATTATCACCTTCGCAACGGGTTGCATCTGTTGGATTAGAAGTCAGATTAATGTTTTTATTAACAGTTAACTGCGCAGGTTGGGTTGCAAGACTATCACCACAAGGGCTTTTTACCCAGCATCTATATTCACCTGCATCACCCTGGGTTACGCTAATAATTGCCAAACTGGGGTCAATTTCCCCCGGGATAGTAACCCCATTTTTCTCCCAACGATATGTTTTATTAGATCCAATAGCACTTGTAATAAACTGAACATCATCTCCCGGACAGGCTGTAATATCTTCCAAATCATTAATTATCAGTATCGTAGTATCTACAGTAAGAACAGCAACGTCACTGGTCAATGTCCCGCATTCACCGGCAACCCGGCAGGTATAATTTCCTGCATAAGCTGATGTTACCGGGTCAATAATTAATGTTGTAGAAGAACTATCAACACTTACAAGCATAGAATAGGAACCTGTGTCAGAAACAGGCTGGTTATTCAGCCTCCACTGATAAACAGGATGCGAAGCAGTTGCTTCAAATGTAAATAAGGCCAGGTCTCCTTCACAATGCAATTTATCTGAAGGGTTTAAATCTATTGAAGTATTTTCCCATAATACTATTTGTGCTGTATCAGATTCAATTTCCGGCCCACAGTCACTATTAACTACGCATTTATATGCACCCTCAAAAGTTGCATCAATATCAGTAAATGTTATATAACTGTTCGTTGCTCCAGGTATGTCAACTCCGTCCTGTTGCCATTGGAAAGTACAATTTATACACGTGGCATCAATTTCCATAAAATCATCATCTCCTTCACAGGCATAGATATCCTGAGGATTGGAGGTTATTTCCGCATGAGGCCTTACTTTAACGTATGCACTACCTGTACCTGTTGCAGAGCAACCATTAGCATCGGTAACAGTTAAAAGCGAATAAATGGTTGTGTCAACCGGGAAATGTCCTCTGACGAACGTATCGTTGGCAAAACCGGTATATGAATATGTTGCCCCGGTCCGACTGCTTTGATAGCTAAAATCGAAGGGCTGTTGACCCTGAGTAAAAACAATGGTAATATCTGTTGTATCACCCCTGCAAATAGTTGTATTACCTGATATTTTTGCTGCCGGATCTCCAAACACCTTGGTTTGTTCTGTAACACTATTTGTACAACCATTCGCATTTGTATAAGTATAGGTAACATCAAATGGCCCTCCTACACCTAAATCTGCCGGTACAAGCATACCTACTCCGGGTGCATAGGGACTAATATCTCCGCTAAAAGTACCCGTGGCATAATTACCTGTAATGTAAGCTGTATCACCTCCTAAACAATAGGATGTATCAAGGTTGGAAATCTCAACAAAAGGAATAGCATTTACAGTAATTGGCTCTGTAACAATATTCATACAACCTGAAGTATCCGTGAAGTATATCGTCGCAATATATGAGCCGGCCCCCGAAGTTGATGGGCTAAACAAAGCCTTCCCCGCAACCAGGTTTGTCATACCGGTAAATGTTGCAAAACTGTCCACCAGATTACCATTAGTAGTACATATTCCTCTAATTACAACATTTGCATCACTCTCACAGTAGGGTGAATTTAAATCCCGGATCTCAATGGGAGTGCCAACCTGGACAGATTGTGTAGCAGTATCAATACATCCTAATGGATCTCCATAGATATAACTAATTTGATGAGTTCCCAGACTAACATTGTTCGGATTAAATATTGCAGTTGCAGGACCTGTAGGTGTAACACCACTACCTACCCATGTTCCACCGGAAGGTGATCCTGTAAGTATTACAGTAGAATCCACCTTACAATATTTTGCGCTTAAGCCCGAAAAACTGGCAGTTGCACCTGGTAATACAACCTGGTTAGAGACATCTGAATTAACACATCCGGTGCCTATATCCGTATATGTATATGTAATAGGGAAAGTACCTGTTCCTGTAACTGCCGGATTAAAGATGTATTGTCCTAATACATAAGATACACCTGTACCTGAATAAGAACCACCGGTTTGATTAACTTTCCCTAAAGATTCTAGATCAAATGCTGCATTTCCATCGCAAACAGTATCTAAAGGATCAAAAATTACGGTAGGTCTGTCATTTACTGTCACATGCATAACATCATAAGCCCATTCAGTACATCCTGCAGCAGTGACCATATAGCTGATATCATGAGTTCCCACTCCCCATGTAGCCGGATTAAAACTACCCGTAGAAAGTGTACCATCTATATAAAAAAGGCCTGTGTTAGGAGAAACGTTACTCGAATCTGCATTAAATAATGAAAAGGCGCCATCATAAATACAGGCATTATATTTTGGTAACGAGTATAACCATACCCCCCCCACAACCGGTGATATTATATCAAAAGTTTCTTCGTATGAACTCCCCGAACCCCAGGTTCCATAACGCAAAGTATAGGTTCCTGCTCCCCATCGGGCATAAATTGAGTCAAAGTGAATGATACATAAATATTTTCCATCACCCGGATCAAGTTTCGTAATGTATTGTGGATAAAAGTCAAAATGCAATTCTGATCCATCATCAGGATTGATCAGCAGAAACGGTTTGCCAGCGGAAGCTGGAATACCATAAACGGTATCATCAATTTCAGATGCACAATATATCTGGGGACTGTTACGCCATCCCCGAATGTCGGCCCCTAATAATTTTCCAAAAAATAATAAGGAAAAAAACAAAATAAGGGAAATAATTTTTCTCTCTCGCCCAATCATACCTTTAATGTCTTGTGGTTAATTCAATGATTAGATAAAATGCAATTATCTAACTTACATATAATATTACGTTAAATTACGAAAACTGTTCAGCAGTATCAGGGTATTTATATATGATATTAATTACCTGATAACCATGAAATTTCACACCTCATCTTGATGACGTAAATCATCATCTAACCATCAAATTGAAAAAAAAATGGATAAACACTTTTAAAACTTTGATAAAAGCTTAATTTTAGATGACAAAAAAATAAACAAAAGAATAGAACATTTTTATTTTGTTAATAAACATTGATTTTATACTTTTGTGGCACTTTTAAAATGAGTTATAAAACTTGTTCATTTAAATTATGCTATTCCTTTGTCAGAGAAAGAATACAGCATAAATTTATTTATAGAACAAGTATTTTTACCGGGAAACCGATTGATTTAACTGACACCTGGAGAGGCGGGTGAGTGGCTTATCCGCCGGCTGGCGGATGCTAAACTGACGTACTCTCCCATTTTTTGATTAGTTTTACTAATCTAATTTAAGACACCTGGAGAGGTGGGTGAGTGGCTTAAACCACCAGTTTGCTAAACTGACGTACTCGTAAGGGTACCGGGGGTTCGAATCCCCCCCTCTCCGCAGATTAACCAAAGGAGTAGCAGATGTTTGATTTTGAAAGACTTGATGTATATCAACACGTAAAAGAACTAAATGTAAAAGTTCTTAAATTCATCATTGGCAATAAAAAGATGGATGATTTTGTAAAAGATGAGTGGAAAAAGGCCAACATGGGTATAATCTTGCACCTTACTGAAGGAACCGGAAGGCTTAGTAATTCTGACAAGAAACACTTCCTCACGCTTTCAAGAAGTTGTGTTTTTGAATGTGTGGCAATACTTGAAACATGTACAGGCTTAGGGTATGTGGATAGCTCATTATACCAAGAGCTGTATGATGACTATGAAAAAGCATCCAAGATGCTGCTGGGTATGTACAGGAGCTATGATAAAACTAATTTACGGCCCAGAGAGTTCAACAAGGATTTTAACAAGGATTACAACAAAGACTACAACAAAGACTTTAACCGCGATATTTCGAATGGTTTTGTTGATGACAGTGAATAGTCTTTAATTTTTTTTAATTTTCTTTTTTTTTAAAGTATTTTACTATATTTGCCCGCTCAAATTGAGCGGAGAATAGAAGAGTTCTTTAAATCATATATTTGTGATATTGCACCCGCCTTATCATAAGTCGGGCAGGCAATCCGGCTAGCGCATCCCGCCCCGGGCGGGAGGATCGCAGGCCAAACTGCTACTATCTGCAAATTGATTGATTTAGGTCTTTAAGTATTACGGGGTATAGCGCAGTCCGGCTAGCGCACCTGCTTTGGGAGCAGGGGGTCGCAGGTTCGAATCCTGCTACCCCGACACAACGAGACTTTCTCAGTCTCAACCAAATTTAACCGCTCTTGTCGAGCGGTTTTTTTGTTTTTAAGCCTGTAGTCGGAAAAG
>JAFGOZ010000672.1 GCA_016926235.1 Bacteroidales bacterium
AATATATAAAAGTTCTTTGAAATGGTAACAAAACTTTATCAGAGATGATAGGCTTAACGAACTATCCGAAACGAGCTGATAACATATAATTTTGTTTAAAATCAGAGGTCTCACAAAAGAGAAAGCATTAAGGTTGGACTATCGACAAATGTGTTCAGGCAAATTTGTCAAACCGCCATATGGTGCTTTTGTAAAGAGCAAAGGTACTCAGCGATATGGTTAAAGCAAGTGTAACCAGTTGTAGGGTTAACACGAGTATGGTGTTTGCAGAGGAGTTGAATGTAAGTAAACCACTGTAGACGTGTCGAAAATAACTTTTACCGGGGTAAAATCGAAGGGGGGGCGACCCTGAGAGACCAAGCATAACAGAAACCTGATTACCGGTTATGCACCCCGCGGCATTAAGGTGGCAAGAACTCTGCATGGGCTCTGATAAGGAACAGGAGAACCAGTGCTGTAATGCCAAGCAAAACGGCAGAGAACCTGTAAGGAAATGCCAAAAGTAGCGAAGTACAGTATTGGGGCGGATGAAGCCGTAGTAGCGGACATACCCAAGAGAGTAGGGGTAACGACCCTGCAAGCCAAGGGCTTCACATGACAGGTTCTGAAATGTATAACAACTTAATTTCATTAAGGATGATTTTTGTAGAAGAACAAAAGACGCAACCGATAACCAGGCTGCAAGTACAAGAGGCTTTCAAACGAGTGAAAGCCAATGGCGGAAACGCAGGGGTTGATAAAATAACCATTGCGCAGGTGGCGAATAACAAGCGGAAATACCTGTACCCATTGTGGAACAGGATGGCCAGCGGAAGTTATTTTCCTAAACCAGTCCGCCAATCGTTTATACCCAAACCTGGTGGCAAGAAAAGGCCATTGGGGATACCCACCGTAACGGACAGGGTAGCACAACAGGTCATAGCAACTGAATTGGAAAACGATATTGACAGCCAGTTCAGTCCAAATTCGTTTGGATACCGGCCCAACAAATCGGCACACGATGCCATAGATCAATGTAGGATAAACTGCATGAAGTACAGTTGGGTCATTGATTTGGATATGAAAGGCTTCTTTGACAATATCGACCATGAGTTGCTAATGAAAGGTCTACGTTATTACACCGATAAGAAACATGTCTTATTGTATTGTGAGCGTTGGCTCAATGCACCTGTGCAGTTGCCTGACGGGACACTCAAACCTACACAGGGAAAAGGCACTCCGCAAGGTGGAGTGATTAGTCCAATTCTGGCTAATATCTTCCTTGACATTGTGTTTGATAAATGGATGGAGAAACATTACCCTGATGTTGCATTTGAACGGTATGCCGATGATATTGTGGTGCATTGTCAACACATTAAACAGGCATTGCGACTTCTGGAAGCAATAAAACAACGGTTGAAAGACTGCAAACTGGAGTTAAACAGGGAGAAGTCCAAAATCGTCTATTGTCGCCGAAACCAAAAGAAGCAGCCACCATTCAAAGTGCATTATCAGAAGTTCGATTTCTTAGGTTTTACCTTCAAGCCACGCATAACAAAGATGCATGGCAAACTGAAATTGGGGTTTACCCCTGCAATGAGCCAAAAGAACATTGCCCGAATTACAGATGAGATTTTCAAACGTAAAATACATCGCTGGGTACATTTTTCTATTAGTAAAATTGCAGAACTGATTAATTCTCAAATAAGAGGTTGGATAAACTATTATTCCAGGTTCCGGAAATCCGAAATGCGAAAATTATTTCGTGTCATTAATATGCGTCTGGTGAAATGGGTACGCAACAAGTATCGTAAGTTCAGGCGACGCCATTGGTACAATGCTTACAAACTTATAAAAGGGATAGCACAAAGCTACCCGAATATGTTTGTGCATTGGCAACATGGTTTTACGCCCTGATATGTCTTTGTCATGAAGAGCCGTATGAATCGAGAGGTTCACGTACGGTTCTGAGAGAGATTTAGGGGTGCGATTCCCCTTTATCTACTCGACTTATTGATTATCAGTCATTTAACTATCCTTTCAGTATCCGTTTAGTTGTCTGTCTATAGTGGTAGGGTGTTCTCCGTGCGTTTGGGCGGGACGGGCTTGAAGGCTCTTGCGGCAAACTTTGGTTGTGTGATTGCCTGCGGGGTTTGCCGCATGTGCCTTAAAGCAGAAGCGATGGTGTGCGAGGGGCTATTTATATGCTCCCTTCTTTGTCAGATATTGTCCCTTCTTTGTCAAGTTATCTCCCTTCTCTGTCAGATGAAGTCCCTTCTTTGTCAACCATGTTCCCTTGTCTGTCAGATTGTGTCCCTTCTCTGTCAGGTTCATTCCCTTCTTTGGCGGGTTTGCTCCCTTGTCTGTCAGATGATGTCCCTACTCTGAGAACGTTGTCCCTTTTTAGACAGACTATCTTTATGCCTGTGTGGTTTCTTTACCAGCTACTTTAGCTGCTGCCCCAAGATTGGAAAGTGCCTTTGCAAATGTAAATTGCTCTTTCTTTAAGGGTTCGTACTGATAGTAGTTTGATGCTTTCTTGCAGATGCCTATTATCTCATCGTAGATAGCGTTGAAAACATCGGTTACTTCTTGTGTTATTTCTTTTGTTGAACCTTTAAAGGTTTCCTGAGTAACGTTGGCTTGTTTAAAGGTATCGGCATACCCGATAATGTTGTCAATTAAGGTTGCGCTTAATCCTTTGGCAATAATTTCCTGACGTAACGTTTCGCTCATATTGGTTTTGAATTGATAAAGCAACTGGATTAACGATTCCTGATTACCTTTTTGTACTCCACGGAGATGTTTCGCAAAACCGAGGGTTTTTAATATCTCATCCCGTTTGGATGTTTCTTTCTTAAAGTCTTCGTCTATCTGTGTTTTGAAATAGGATACATCCCGTTTTGCCGGAACTTGAATTGAAGCTAAGGTTGATGTTGCATTACGCAAATCTTTTTTTGCATCAATACCCAAATGGGTTTCGATTGCATTGTCGATTCGGGTAATCAAACCGGTTGCATACTGTTCTGTCCAATCTGTTCGGGTTGTTGAAAGTTCTGAAATGTTTGTTTTGAAACTTTCGGCGATGGTTTTAGATGCCATAAACATATCGACATCTTTACAACTGTAATTACGATTTTTTGACATAATGATTTAGAATTTGGTTATTAAATAATTTATTAACGATATGATATTTAACGTAATGTACAAGATATTATTTGGAATAAATATATAATTTACAGTGCAAATATTAAAAAACAATAACCTTCGGCTCCTCATTTTTAAGAATCTCAGGAATCATTCCGCTTTTTGCATTTATATAGGTCGGGTCACATATAAAATATTTTTCCCCTTCAAACAGCACATAATTGCCGTATTCTTCACCAGGGAATTGAACAGCAAGGGTAACATGCGTTTTAAATTCAAGGCCAATAGAGGGTAAACCAGTATAATGCTTGACCAATTGTCCCAGTAAAACTGCACGATCTTCACAATCCGAATAGGGATAATACAGGCATTCTTCAGCGAACATATAGCGTTCTTTGCCAAATTGTTCCTGGTCGGTTTCGTATGCAATAGAACCTTGAATAAAGTTTAAAAGGACGTCCACTTTCTCCCTGTTTGATTTTCCTTTAAACATGGGGACGAAAACTTTATCCAGATCGCCGAGGTTTAAAGAAGTAATTGTCGGTTCGGAATAGATATTTAAATCGCATTGGGGGTAACTGTTTAAATATTGCATTGTACCGGAATTGAACTCAAGATTAATACTATTTTGATTATACATCAATTGTCGAAACTCTATATTTTGCCCATTTAGTTCAGGAAGTTTATTTAACCGGAAAGAAAATATTTTTGCATCATCAGTATAAAACCCCTTATAAGTTCTGATTTGACCGGCTTGGTTTTCTGTTTTATTAAACAAATAATATTTTAATCCGCTGTCGGACAAAAACTGAATATTGAACAATTCCTGCTGGGATGGTAATAAGAGGTATACATTACTTTCGTCATATCCCACTTTTATCTTGTAACCGCTTTTTACAAGAGCGTACCAGACAAAGAGAACCTGTTCGTTTTTTCGATTAAATATGTTTTCGGACGCTTTTGCTAATATGATGTAATATCCCCAATCGTTGAAATAACAAGATTGCCTGAGTCTTTCCAATGTATTGATGTTGTAATTCCAGATTAAGCTGTTGTCGGATAAACCACTATAAAACGAAATGATTGATTGCTGATTAACAGTGTTTAATACAGGAAGTTTATCAGGATAATAATAAATTTCTGCTTTAACACCGAAAACATCGAAGGCCTTTGTTACAATTCTTGACTCAAAATTTACAGGTTTCGATTTCATTAATGTTGAATCGGCAATTTGTTTTTCAGGAGTAAGGGTATCCTTACCAATCGGTGCAATCTCAATTCTTTGTCCGGTTGTATCCGGTTTTTCTTTAATGATGGGTTGTTCCTCTGGTTTTGGACGTACGGGTTGAGGTTGTTGAAACAGTGTAAATTCTTTCCAACTTGCTTTAAGAAATTGTATGAATGCCGAATCATTTTGTGCTTTAAATTCGCTGAATTCGTTTTCTGCTGATTTACTAAATTCTTCAAAATCTTTATTAAACGTGTCAAATAGGGAATCGGACTGACCGTATACGCTGTTTCCGGTTAATATGACTATTATGATCCATATAATTCTTTTCATGATATCAAACCTTTATTATTACTTTTTAGTCCTAGGATTTTCCTTAATAATGAAACTTCCTGAAAGTTTGCTACCGATTAATATCCATTGATAATTGCCCGGCTGAATTTCTTTCAACGGAATAAGCAGCGAATCTTCTCCTGATCTAAGAACATATTCTTTAATAATTGCAGTATCGGTAGTTCGTTTGATATATATTGTTTCCGAATCCATAAAATCTTTATTCCGTTGAATAATCAGTGTATCATGCTGTGTGTATTCAGGTGGAATAACAAATTGCGAACCTTTTTCCGGCTGTTTGTTTATTGATAAGGATGAAATGGTGCTTGCAGAGGTATCATTTTCTATATTTGTAAGTTTGTGATCTAATGAACCTTGTTTCTGTTGTTGCACAAAAAAAAATGTTAATCCAATTAAAATAACCACCGAAGCAGCAGCATATAAATAAGTTACAAGCCTCTTTTTCTTAAACTGTTCCTTTTTAAGAATTTCTTTTATCTTTTCTTTTGTCGTTTCGTACGAATCTGCTTCATTCCAGTATTTTGCCATTTTACTCCTGAAACGGTATGCTCTTGCCAGATTTTCTTCCTTTTCCAACCGCCCCCTGAATATCTTTTCTTCTTCGGGTGATAAATTACCGGAGATGAAATCTTCTATCAGGTTAAAATCCTTATCATTTAATGTATTCATAACTTTCAGTCAAATAAGGTTTGATATTCGGGGTGTGTTAATACCATTTTTCGCAACTGGTCTAAACACCGCTTAAAACGCTGTCGGGCATTGTCTACAGTAATATCCAGCCTTTGGGCAATTTCATCAAAACCATGTAATTTATTGTCTGTATTGCTTATTTTTTCTGTTTCTTCCGATTGTTTAAAACGCAAATCAATAATTTCACGGCAGCCATCGCCCATCTCTTTTTTGAGTTTGCTTACAAAGGCCAACAATTCGTAATAATTATCATTTTCGGCTTCCATTTGTACAATGATTTGCTCTGTTACTACTGGATTGGGTTTAGCTAATATTTTCAAACAAATATTCCGGCATACACTGTTTAAATAGGTAGCCAGCGAACTTTCTCCCCTGAAATTTCCCTTTCGGATACTTAGAACAATCCGGGTCAAACCTTCCTGGAAAATGTCTTCCGGTTCAAGTGTTGTATTTCTGAATGAATAAACCATATTTTTTATGGATGCATACTGGGTTTTATAAATGATGCTTACTGCCCACTCATGGTTGTTTTGAATTCCTATAATTATATCATCATCCGAGTGCATTATACTTTAGTTGATTTTGGATATTATATATTTTTATTTTTTTCCGTTATATAATAATTCTCCCTTCTTAAAACCATTTCCCTCGCCCTTTTCTTCTTCTACTACAATTGGATGATCTTTAGCATAGGCATCATTACGAACTGCATAGATCACCCAACTGAATTCCTGCGAAGGATTTCCTTGCGAAGTTGTTTTAACCACGAATTGATTGTTTTCAATCTTTCCGTCGAGGTACAGGGGAGACCATCCATTGAAAGGAGTTAAAGAAATTTCCCGGCCTTCGGGATTATTTAAAGCGTCAAAATAGTCCGGTAATTTTATTGTAATCGAGCTGCTATCAAGTTTTGCATGTCCTTTATAAATGTTCATCATTTCAGGGCTTTCAATACAAGAATGACGTAAAATTTTATTCTCTGGATCTAATGGGTGATCTATAAGAAAGTCTTTTGCTCCTCCAACTGATAAGTCGCCTGTAACGTAAACATTCCCCTCGAACCTTGCTGCCTTACCAGAAGATGAGGTTGTTGTTACTTTTAATGCGTAATAATTACTACTTGCATTATTAAGTTCTATTTTAGCGGCTTCTCTACTTCCCGTCATATTTACGTAAAGAGCCGAATTACCTTCACCATTGGATTCAATTTGTACAGCACTACCTCCATTAGAATTATTAAGTGTAAAATATCCTACTGCATCACTCGGGCCATCTGATTGAACATTTAATACAGGGCTTGTTGTTACAGTATTACGATTAAAAAGATTAGCTGCATAGCTAGTGCCATAATTCTCAATAAGCAAAGCATCAGCATTATTTCCAGTGTTGTTTTGCCTTAAATCAAGAGTTCTTCCACTACTGCCATTATGATCGATTCTGAAAACTTCACTAGTGCCCGAATATGTTCCAGAATACGGTAAAGTTAACTGCGATGATGAAGGTAGGGTTATTGTATTTCCAGGTGTTATTGATAATTGATCACCGCTGATAGATAATTGTTGATTATCCGTATTATCCAAATATTTCGATAGATCAACAGTTGAGGCGTCACCACTAAGTGAAAGCGTGTTAGAGGAAAGACTTAAATCCTGAATTTCATTAGCTGGGTCAGCATCGTTATCATTAACAGCATCATTATTATCCACATAATATTTTGTAGCAGCGTCCTGTGCTGATGTGGGATTAGCCAGGTTGCTTATTTTCAGGCTATTTGCACTGTTTCCATTCGATAAAACCTGTTGTAAGGATTGACTATCCGTGTTATCTAAATACTTTGACAAGTCAACTGTCGAAGCATCATCAGAAAGCGACAGTGTATTTCCCGAGAGGCTTAAATCTTGAATTTCGTTTGTCGAATCACTGTCATTATCAATAATTCCCTCACCGGAAACTAATTGTACCCATTTGCTCCCGTCCCAGTAATAAAATCCCTTATCAACATTATTCCCATCATTATAAATTAACAAACCTGTGGCAGGGTTTGTAACCGGTGATGCAGAATTTAAATTGACCAATTGTACGCGGGGTAATAATAGTCCTCGATCAGAGGATTTTATATCGAGCATAGCCGAAGCATCCGGTTGGGAATTATCATCGTTTATACCTACATTCTGAGAATATAAAAAGGCAGTATTGGTTATTATCAGGGTCAAAAAGATAAACTTTTTCATAGCGTTTATTTTTTAATTTACAATAGACTTTTTAGTTAATTTATAATTTCATAATAAAAGCCAGTTTATAATATGGAGGAATATGATTAACATTTGATGTTCCTGGACTTTCTGATGATGTACCGGGAGAGGAAGAGCCTGAACTAAAAGAAGGAATATCAACTGAATGCTGATCATCTCCTATCCCAATCCATCCACCAGTATCACTAATTCTAAGTGTAGTAGTAGCAGGTGGGTTTACAGTGTGGGAGTGAGAATTAACATCGTGAGAGTGAGAATCAACAGTATGTGAATGACTGGAAGAACCACCAGTTGCACCAGGATTTTCACTAGTTCCAACGCTGAAAATAAACCTGTCCCTTAAATCCGGTGTTCCGTTCGCTCCGTCACACAATGCCCAACCAGATGGTATTGTTGCCAAAGTGCCTGACCACATGATTATGCCACCTGAAGGAAATCCTGAAGGTGATTGCCATGCAAGACTTGTCCCGTTAAAGACAATGGTTTGACCTGATGCAGCTCCTGTTGTGTTGATATTACTGAGTTCAACTGAACTATTAGCAATGGAAGGATTTGGGTAACTGCCGGTTAAGTCTCCGCCAGCTTGGCCTATTGGAACATCGCGAATACTGTCGTTACCAGGTTTCCATTGAGTTCCATTCCATTTTAATACTTGTCCGCTGGAAGGCGAAGTTGATGAAATGGGATTTCCTTGAATTTTTGCCACTGTCGGATCAGGATAAGTTCCTGAAAGATCACCACCTGCTGTACCTGAACTGCCGGATGTATTATCAACATAATTCTTGGTCGCAGCATCCTGAGATGTAGTTGGTTCGGCCAGGTTGGTTATTTTCTGGTTATTCGCACTATTCCCATTTGATAAGACCTGTTGCAAGGATTGACTATCAGTGTTATCTAAATATTTTGACAAGTCCACCATTGTGGCATCATCAGATAAAGACAGCGTATTACCAGAAAGGCTTAAATCCTGAATTTCATTGGTTGCGCTGGTATCATTGTCAGCCAATCCTTCACCTGTATTTAACCTTATCCATTTGCTGCCGTCCCAATAATAAAATCCTATTCCTACAGAGCTTGCACTATTATAAATCAATAAGCCGGTTGCCGGATTTGTAACCGGAGCTGCCGTATTTACATTGGTCAACGGAATTCGTGGAATAAGCACTCCTTTATTATCGGATTTTATATCGAGCATTGCCGACCCATCCGGTTGGGAATTGTCATCATTTATCCCAATGTTTTGACCAAATATATTAGGAATTAAAACTATTATTCCTATTATAAAGAGATAAAGTTTTATTGTTTTCATAATTAAATATTTTCAAATTCGATTTTCATTTATACAAAGCAATTAGTGTAAAAGGATTTTTTGCGTTAATGGGCTGCCATTAATAATTGTATTCACATAATAAATTCCGGGAGAATATTGTGTCAGATGAAATGAATTTAAGCCTTTGAATGCTTTGTCTTTGTATACCAGTTCACCCAGCGTATTATAAATTTTTATTGAAGCATAATCATTACCTGCAAAATCTATGTCAACATATACCGTTTTATTATTGGAATAAACTTTCCAGGTATTGTTCACCATATTTTGATGGACACTTGTGACTGAGTTATTAAATACCAGGGTAAATCTGTTTATATTATCACTGGTGGAATAATCAAATGGCCATGATGGGGAATCTGGCAGCCAATCGTTGTTTTTAAAAATTTCACGTGGTTCATCGGAGAATTTACTATCTATTATAGAAATATTCTCTATATTATCAAGTTTATAATCAATAAATTGAAATTGAAAATCACCATCAGTATCTGCTTTAAAGTTGAGTGACATTTCAATTGTCATCTCATTTGTGGGCAAACTATTAATGGCATATTCATGATCCTGATAACTGGAGTATACTTGAGGGACACTTGAAATTGGAGAGTGTAATTTTATCGCATCAAAATCGGAATCGTATCCGCTACTTGCACCCGAAACAAAATTGATCAGGGTTTCATCTGTATAGGTTCCATTACTCACTGAAATAAGTAAATAATCACCCAAACTACCAGATATTGGAGGTATATCTTCCGCATTATGAACCCTCATGGAATTTGAAACTTCTAAAGAACCCGTAGCATTTGCCTTCACAAAAAAGCCACTGGCCGGCTGAATAAATGAGTTGCCGCCATTTATTGATAAACTGCTATTTGCCAGGTAATACGAATAATTGTGTCCATTCCAGAAATACAATGCCTTATCAATATCATTATTAAATTGAGCAATTGCATTCCAGTTTATTCCGGAAGGATAGGGATTGCCTATAAGGTTAAAACCATTAGTTACAGATTGTAATGCTACTGTATTATTCCCCGTATAGAGTGAACCTGAAAACTCCGCAATAACTTTAGAATTCCCAAATGCCATTGTGGGACTATAACCAACCATTTTCAATAAATTATCAGAAGGATTAAGTTCAACCCATGATGAATCATTCTCATTCCATTTTTCTAATGCAAACTCTGTAACATTACCGGCTATTAACCCGGATACTGGTATGCTGAATAAACTATACTGGCCGTCAATATATTTTTTAAAATTAGTAACACCGTAACCGGTTGATAAGCCACCATCAATTAATGAAGCGCTGGTATCTAAAGTCATAGTTCCATTGTTCATTATTTCACCTTCAACAGTCAGCCAGCCACCTAAATCTAAACTTCCTGTACTTGATATGGAAAGGTCGCCGTCTGCATTGCCATCAACATATACTTTTGCACCAGGTTCTATTTTAATGTAAGCCCCGTTGTTAATCAACCCTTTCTGCGCACACAATGAATTTGCCAGAAATAGTATAAACAGATTAGTTATTATTGACTTCATATTTAGCTGGTTTTAATATTATTCCTTAGTTTTAAATGATTTTTCATTGCCGTAGGTAATACCGACCTGATTTTTAGCATATGCCCTTATGTAATAAGTGGTATTACTGGTAAGCCCCAGGGCATATTCAGTATAAGTCCCGACACTTCCTTCATAGATTGTTGTATGAAGATTATTTGTAATGTCAGGATTAGTTGATGTTCCATAACATATTCCTCTTTGAGTTATAGCAGAGCCTCCATCATTTGTAATATTATATGAACATTTGGCATAAGTGCGATTTATATCAGAAATATCAACTGTTTGAATAGCAGGGGATGACGGTGGAAGTGTATTGAAAGTTATTTCATTGCCATAAACTACAAAGTCATCAATTTTAAAATAAGCCCTGATATAATATGTGGAATTGATGGTAAGGCTATCCAATGCAGAACTAAATTCCAGAGCTTCATTTGCACTTCCCAATGAAATGTGATTATCTGACAAATCTGCACCTGGTAATGTGTCCCAGCAATGTCCGTAATCCTGTACACTCCTGCCATAAGTATCTCCCAGTGTTCCTCCAACTTGTGCAGTAGATTGAGTTATATTAGTTGTCGCAGAAGTAGTAATGGTTATTTTGTTCCCGTTTATGTTTTTAGGTGCAACATCCTCATATTCGCAAGAAACAAAGTAAAAGGACAAGGTCAATAGAAAGACAACCATTTTGCCTGCCTTTATTATTTTTATGTATTTAGTATCTGGTTTCATATCAAATTTATCCTTATTACATTAAAAAACTATGCCAACCGAAAGCGTACCATCAATCCACTTATTTCCGCACACAGAAATACCCCCCGATATAAATACCGGTTTCAATTGCAGCCATAAACCGCTCTCTATTACAGGGAATGAGTAGGATTCTTTTGTATTCTTCACCCATTCTTTTCCCTGGTATTCATCATTATTATAACTATACCTGGCTATTTCCCACAATACGTCATTTACCGTGTATCCCCCGCCGGCATATAGACGGAGTTTGCGGGACAACTGGAATGACAAGCCACCTGTAATTGCAAATCTTTGGATGCGATAATCGGCTGTGTATTCATAATAACCAGGTTCATTATAGTCTCTGATAATTGCCCCGTCTGTTTCATAATAATTTGTGCCAATGTTGTTTAAATAATTCTTATCTGCACGGGCTGATATATAAAATCCTGTTTTTCCCGTAATTCCCATTGTAGCTCCCAACGGGGCAAGGGTTGAACCTGTGTAACCGATATAAAACCTTCTTTTTGGTTTTTCTTCATTTACAACTGCCCTTACTTCAAAGGAGACCTGTCCACCGAAATCCGGCATTTCATCGAATACATCCCAAACAATCTTTTTTCCTTTGCCCGGTGATATATTTAGGCCAACATCGCCCTCCACCTTTTTAAGCGGCCCATTATATATCTTCCCGCCATCCGTGCTTACATAAACAGAGATATTAATTACCTGGTAATATTTTGCCCCGCTTAGATCGTATTTGATTATAATATCCTGTCCTTCCTGTGAAAAACTCACTTCCGATACCCTTTGGGCAATGGCGGTATTAACTGCCAGAAAGGATAATATGATGAATACATATTTAATCATAAACTTTTATTTATATTCAACCAATACGGTATTTTCGTTACCATGAAATTCAGGTGTTTGTACGCCGCTTATTTTTCTTGAAATGTTTGTTACCTGATCCCTGACATATCCTGATAATTCACCCGAAGTAATTTTTCCGTCTTTGTCCACATCAGCATTTCCCTGCAAACCGGCACACAAATAGTAGGTAAAAAGCCCTGTCTGGCTTATATCAAACGCAAGGGAAGTTTCCCCGGGGCCTGACGAAGTAAATACCGAAAAATTCGGATTATCTTCCCAGGGTTTGTACAAATCGGGTTTTATCCTAATACCTTTCATGGCCACAAGGTTTTCCTGTTTTATCCTTTCACTCGGTCTTGATGCACCGGAAAAACAAGCATCCAAAAATACCATTACACTTCTTGCCCCCAGCGTATCCAGGTTTTCATATAATTTGCTCAGGTTGTAGCCCTGTAATTCCAGCCGTTCCTTCTTCCCATCGGAAGGAAACAGGAACAACTGGTTTCCCTCTTTTGAAGGGATTCCATGTCCGGAATAATAAACAAATACATCCGTCTTCCCCTTAATAATTGCCCTTTGCAGCTCTCCATATTCCGGGTTAAAAACATCGTCAAAAATCAACCCTCTGGCCAATTTACTGTTATATACCACAACCTTCTTAATGCCCAGACAATTCTGAAAGTATTCTTTCATTAAACGGGCATCGTTCTCTGCGTAAGGGGCTGGGGGCAGCTCGTCATAGTTTTCTATACCAAAAACAATGGCAACTGCATCATTCCTCACCGACTTGGAAGGAGGTATTTCCCGTATATTAATAATACTGTCCATTTTGGTCACAAACTTATTGGATGAATATTCAAAACGTGCTGCCTGCTTTTGCAGCTTTTCCCAATCGGATTTAACTTCGAGGATGTTGGCTGCCGGGGGAGATTGGTTCATCGCTATGGGAACCGAATAATTGTTTAACCCGCCAATGTTCCTGTCCACGTTTAAAGTAAGCGATAAGGGAAGACTTTTTTCAGGACTGATTCTCTTATTGGGACTTACAGTAAGCCAAAAGTATTTTACTTCTCCAACGGCAATATTCTGAAGTGTTCCCTGTGTATCATCCATATAGATATTTTCATCTTTGCACTCTACTTTATACCTGACGGTGGTGGCAACATTATTTCCGGTATTTTGTACCATCATTTTTAATTTCACCCATTCACCAGGTTGTATCTGTCCGTCCTGTATCACGTTTGAAGTACCCTCGCCGTAATCAACCACATCATAACCGGCAAATACCAGTTTTGGCTTTTGATATTCCAAGGTGTTCAATACCAAATAAGCAGGATCCATATCATAACCAAAGTGTTCAAGCACACTGATTTTAAACTTATGTTCGGCAGTCCTGATATTGAAACCTGCGTTTATGTCAAAATCCAGTTCAATGGATTTACCGGGGAAAAGATAAGGGACTGTCCTGTTGCTGTTGGCAATAGTGAGTGCAGAATCTTTGGTAAGCTGTTCAATGACATTGATTTCAAGTCCCTGCGCAACACCATTCCCCTTATTTGTAAGTATCAATATTAATTTTGCATTTTCTTCGGATTCTACAATGCCATTACCATTATCGTCCGAGAACCGGAGTTCCGCAAATAGGTTAGGAGGAAGCCCCCTTTCGTAAGCAGCCTGCATGGTAAATGACGTGACCGGGGATTTACCTGAAACTACCTTCTGACATTTAAGGTTTAACGAAAAAAGTGCCAGGCATAAACATGTTAATAATAAACTTTTTTTCATAGCTCCGGGTATTTTATGCAAAATAACAAACACTTATAAATTAGCACGTTTCATCATACAGTAATTTTACTTACTGTCACATTCGATGGATAAACATAAGTTTATGATCCATAAATATTCATCCACACAAGTCAAAGACGCCCAGGGTTTTTCACCGATATTCCAATCACCTGCACCTGGATATTTTTATTCCGTACCCTGTTTTCCTGCAACCAGCGGTGAAAGCTGTCTTTTTCCATTGACCTGAACGATTTGTAGCCATCCCCAAGTTCCTCAGAGGCATCTAAAAAATAAGCGGAAAACGGCTCAGGGGAAAACAGGACATAAAACTGGTTGTATTCAAGTGGTTGCTTTGTGTAAAATTCTACTTCATTCACCAGATTTTTGTCAGAAACATAGTCCGCATAATGTTTAGAGAAAAAAATATATTCCTTGTTGGCTTCAATTTTCAGTTCTGTTTCATTCATGGTGTTGTAAGGGACACACCGCTGCACATTTTTCATATCATCAAAAAATACAACCAGGTATCCTGAACGTGCGCTTTTAAAATACAGGTATCCGCTTTCCCCGTTGACAAAGTCAATCGTTTCATTCTTTTTGACATCGGTTCCGTCAAAGGTTTTGGCAATGAATTGTACTTCGGCAGTTTCGATTTTTGATGCGTGGCCTTTCACCGAACAAGACATCCAATAATTTCCACTCTCATCTTTAATTTCTTTACACTCCTTACTCAAGGTCTTTATCCACTCGCCATTCGGAAATGTATTGGTATAATTGTTTCTGATATCGCTGTGCATCGCCACACTTTGTCCTTTCATCTGTGTCTCTGTCAGTCTTTCATAATTGGACAGGACGCTTGAACCGAACGACTTTTCAATTGCGTTATTTACAGCCAGCCGGTATGCCTCCAGTTCGTAAACCGGTTTGGTTTTAAACGGGTCATCCTCAAGTACTATTCCTTCCCCTTCCACGATTTTATCCTGTGCGTTTAATAAGGTACCCGAAATGCTGCATAAACAGAATGAGATAATATAAATGAATGGCTTTGTCATTTAGCGGTTAGTTGAGTTCAAATATCTTATCCAGGTCTATATGTAAATCTTCTGTTTCCTGCTTTAACTGTTCCCTTATATATTCCTTTGTTTTTTGCATAGCAAGTTTGTTGCTGAAACATGCAGAATAGGTTACTTCTACTATATTCTCACCAGTACGGGTATCTTTTACAGGGCGATAAAAAGTATAAATATCTTCCATTGAAATTCGTTGCGCAATCAACTGTTTGCCCGCAGCAATAATTTTATTGATACCGTCAGCACTGGTTTCTGAAAGCGCATCATTGGCCACGCTCCGTTTAATAAGTTCTGCAACCCGTGTTTCAATATTAGCAGCTATTGCAGCTCTGGCTGAAGTTCTGCTTGCCGTTGAAGCCGATTCAAAAGTAGGGCCAATATCTTTCGTGGTAATTACATAAAACTTGTTTTGCCCGTCTTCATCTGTCTCGAATTCTTTGTTAACCCCTCGTGAAACATACAGTTTTATAGTCCCTGAACCCATAGGCTTATAGCCTTGTTTTTCGTAATCTTTGGTACGCTGGTTAACGGCTTTCTTGTATTCCCTTGATTTGGTTTTATATACCTCTTGGGCATTCAAACCTGTCATAAAAAAAGTAAGTGCAAGGATGCTTACAATTTGTAGGGTAAAATTTCTTTTCATGATAATAATTTTTAGTGAACAATATTTTAATTTGTTTTATTATTTAGTACCCGGATAAAACAGAATGTGACAATTTTTGAAATATTTTTTAATTTGTATCTTCAGATTGCTCTGAATCAACATATTAATATTGTAAAGAATATAAGAACACAAGTTATGAAATCGTGTCTTTAAAAACAAAAATTTAAAAATTAACTATCAATATTTAGTTTTACTATTTCTTTTCAATTCACGAATCAGCTTAATTGGAGAAACAACAGTATTAAATGTCTCAATGTATTCTATTAAATCAATGGTATATTGTTTCTCTCTATCAAATTGGTCTTTAGTAAAGGTTCTCGGATTATGCCATTTATTATTTACAATATCCACATAAAACCCTCTGTTTTTGACGAGATTGGCTTCTTCCCACCATTTTATCGCTTCATCAAACTTATCGGATTTGTTTTTATGTTTTTTTACTGATTCTATGGTCTTATAAAAGTATTTGTACTTTTCTTTAATTTCATTGGCGGTCTCTTCCGGCAGTTGATTTACTACATCGAAATAATATTTATTCTCTTCATATTTTGCGTAAATTGAATCAATGAAATATTTCGAAATAAATGTTAGTAATTGGATTGATTTATGTTTTTTATTATGGCTCTTAAATGTTTCTTTAAATTCATCAGTATCCATTTGCGGAAAATAATGTCTTGTCAGGATAACAACGGCTTTTATCGCTTCTTCTGCTGCAAGGATATTCAATGAACATGCAATTCCAAATTCATTTGTATCTGCTGAGTTTTGAGCAACTTTCACTAGGGACTTTGCATTTTCGAGAGCTATATTATATCCATCTTTATAAAATTTACCTGAATGTCGAAGCATAATACAATCATGTTTTTATAGAAGCACAGTTCTCATCATAACGATAAAGCCGTGCGTGGGCAAAGAAAGCAAGTGTGTGGCAGCGCAGGGACGGTTGCAGGGATGGGCTGCCACACTCTTGCTTTGTGTGGGGGGTGCTATTTTGTTTTTTTGTCATTTTATCGGAATGTTGTCGGGGTTTGCGGGATTCGTCACCTTGCGCCTAACGGTTCCGCCATAGCAATTGACCGGGAGTTGACACTGGTTGCGTGTCCGTCGCTAGTTGATTTATATTTTTATATTTATTGGTCA